>DATBEA010000388.1:0-6455 GCA_036276215.1 Usitatibacter sp. | reverse complement strand
GTGTGCGGCGGCTTCTGGCCGCGTCGCGTGATGTCGTCGCGCACCTTCGACAACTCGGTGACGAGCTTGATGCGCTGGGCCTCGCCCCCCGACAGCGTCGGCGACGGCTGGCCCAGCGTGAGGTAGCCCAGGCCCACGTCCTGGAGCAGGCGCAGGCAATGGTGGATCGACGGATGGTTCACGAAGAACTCCACCGCCTCGTCCACGCTCATGGCGAGCACCTCGCCGATGCTCTTGCCGCGCAGGTGCACGGCGAGCGTCTCGGCGTTGAAGCGTGCGCCGTTGCAGACCTCGCACGCCACCTTCACGTCGGGCAGGAAGCTCATCTCGATGGTCTTCACGCCCTGGCCGTCGCAGCCGTCGCAGCGCCCGCCGGACGTGTTGAACGAGAAGCGGCTGGCGGTATAGCCGCGGATGCGCGCTTCCTGCGTGTCGGCGAAAAGCTTGCGGATGTTGTCGAAGAAGCCCACATAGGTCGCGGGGCACGAGCGCGGCGTCTTGCCGATCGGCGTCTGGTCGACCTCGAGCACGCGCGACACCCACTCCCAGCCCTTCACGGCCTTGGCGCCCGTGACGGGCGGCGCCTTCTTGCGATCGCGGGTGGAGGCCACCAGCCGCTGCAGGTTCTCGTGCAGCACGTCGCGGGCGAGGGTGGACTTGCCCGATCCCGAGACGCCCGTCACGATCGAAAGGCGCCCCAGAGGGAAGCGCACGTCGACGTCCTTGAGGTTGTGCAGCCTGGCACCCACCAGGTCCACGGAAGGCGTCGTCTTCGCGACCGGGCGCCGCGGCTGCAGCGGATGCAGGAGGGGCTCGCGCAGGAAGTGGCCGGTGATCGAATCGGGATTGGCCTTGAGCTCCTCGGCCGTGCCTTGCGCGACGATGCGACCGCCGAGGCGGCCGGCGCCGGGCCCCAGGTCGATCACGTGCTCGGCGCGCCGGATGGTGTCCTCGTCGTGCTCCACGACCACGAGCGTGTTGCCCTTCGCGTTCAGGCGCGCGAGCGTGTCGAGCAGCACCTGGTTGTCGCGCGGATGCAGGCCGATGGTGGGCTCGTCCAGGATGTAGCAGACGCCGCGCAGGTTGGAGCCCAGCTGCGCCGCGAGGCGGATGCGCTGCGCCTCGCCGCCGGAAAGCGTGGGCGCGCCGCGATCGAGCGAGAGGTAGCCCAGTCCCACTTGCTCGAGGAAGGCGAGGCGCGAGGCGAGCTCGGCCAGGATGTCGCGCGCGATCTCTCCCTCGCGGCCCGCGACGCCAAGTTTTTCGAAGAAGGTCGCCGCTTTCGAGATGGGCTGCGCGCTCATGTCGGCGATGGATTGCCCGCGGAATCGCACGGCGAGCGCTTCCTTGTTGAGGCGCTTGCCCTCGCATTGCGGGCAGGCCTCGTCGATCTCCAGCCACTCGACCCACGAATCGAGCACGTGGTCCTCGGTGCCGGTCTTGGAACGTTCCTCGTCCCACTCGACCTCGTCGATCTTGAGCCCCGTGCCGTAGCAGCCGGCGCACCAGCCGTGCTTGGAGTTGTAGGAGAAAAGGCGCGGGTCGAGCTCGCCGAAGCTGCGCCCGCACGACGGGCAGGCGCGCTTCACCGAGAAGATCTGGACGTCGCGCGCACCCCATCCTCCGCAGCACACGTGCAGCACGCCCTTGCCCAGCTCGAGCGCGGACTCGACGGCGGCGCGAAGCGCCTTCTCGTTCTCGGGCTTCACCTCCACCTCGGCCACCGGCAGCTCGATGGTGTGCTCGCGGAAGCGGTCCAGGCGCGGCCAGCCCTTGGTGGGCATGTACTCGCCGTCCACGCGCAGGTGCGAGACGGCCTTGGCGAGCGCCCACTTGGCGAGGTCGGTGTAGAAGCCCTTGCGGTTGGTGACGAGCGGGGCGAGCACGGCGACCTTCTCGCCGCGATGCTCCTTCATGACGCGCGCCACGATCGCATCGATGCTCTGCGGCTCGATGGCCACGTCGCAATCGGGGCAATACTGGGTGCCCAGCTTCACGAAGAGCAGGCGCAGGAAGTGGTGGATCTCGGTCTGCGTCGCCACCGTGCTCTTGGAGCCGCCGCGGCTGGTGCGCTGCTCGATGGCGACGGTGGGCGGGATGCCGAAGATCGCGTCGACGTCGGGTTTCGACGCGGGCTGCACGAACTGCCGCGCGTAGGCGTTCAGCGATTCGAGGTAGCGGCGCTGGCCCTCGGCGAAAAGGATGTCGAAGGCGAGGGTGGACTTGCCGGAGCCCGAGACGCCGGTGATCACGGTGAACTTGTCGCGCGGGATCTCGACGTCGATGCCTTTCAGGTTGTGCTCGCGTGCGTGGCGGACCTGGATCATCTTCGGGGTGCGATACGCGACGCGGGGCTCCGCGGCCGGCGCGAGCCGCTGCGAGCCCTGGGCGGGCGAGAGAGCCGTCTCGTAGTCGCGAAGGGCCTTGCCGGTGTGCGAGGTCGCGTGCTCCATCACCTGCTTCGGGGTGCCCACGGCCACGACCTCGCCGCCGGCGTCCCCGCCTTCGGGGCCCAGGTCGATGATCCAGTCGCTGGCGCGGATCACGTCCAGGTTGTGCTCGATCACGACGAGCGAGTGGCCCGCCGCGAGAAGCTTGCGGAAGGACTTGAGGAGCTTGGAGACGTCCTCGAAGTGCAGGCCGGTGGTGGGCTCGTCGAAGAGGAAGACCCGCGTTTGCTTCTCGCCCTCCCGGGGCCGGCGGGGCAGCATGGCGATGGAGCGGCCCTCGGCCTCCGCGAGGTGCCCCGCGAGCTTCAGGCGCTGGGCCTCGCCGCCGGAGAGGGTCGGCACGGGCTGGCCCAGGCGCAGGTAGTCGAGGCCCACGTCCACGAGCGGGCGAAGCCGCCGGACGATCTCCTCGTCGTGCGCGAACGCGGCCGCGGCTTCGGAGATCGTGAGCGCGAGCACGTCGGCGATGCTGCGCCCGTCCACCTTCACTTCCAGCACTTCGTCGCGGTAGCGGCTGCCGTTGCAGTCGGGGCAGCGCAGGTACACGTCGGAGAGGAACTGCATCTCGACGTGCTCGAAGCCGTTGCCGCTGCACGTGGGGCAGCGCCCGTTGCCCGAATTGAAGGAGAAGGTGCCCGTCGTGTAGCCGCGCGCCCTGGAGTCCGGCGCCTTGGAGAAGAGCTCGCGGATGGCGTCGAAGGCGCCCACGTAGCTCGCGGGATTCGAGCGCGTGGTGCGCCCGATGGGCGACTGGTCCACGAACACGATGTCGTTCACGTGCTGCGTGCCTTCGAGCGCGCGGAAGGCGCCGGGCGACTCCGTGGGCTTGCCGAGGTGCTTGCGAAGCGCCGGATGCAGGATGTCCTGCACCAGCGTGGATTTTCCCGATCCCGAGACGCCCGTGACGCACACGAAGCGGCGCAGCGGGATGTCGACGTCGATGTCCTTGAGGTTGTGCTCCGTGGCCCCGCGCACGCCGAGGAGCTTCGCGCCGCGCAGCGGGTCCTTGGCGAGGTTGTTGGGAACCTCGACCCCGGGCACGCGAAGCTCTTCCGACGGCGCATCGTCGGCGCGCTTGCGGCCCGAGAGGTATTCGGCGGTGAGCGTGGAGGCTTCCTTGAGCTCGGCGGGGGAGCCGAAGAACACGATCTCGCCGCCGCGCTCGCCGGGGCCCGGGCCCATGTCCAGGAGCTTGTCGGCTTCCAGCATGATCTGCGGATCGTGCTCGACCACGACGAGGGAGTTGCCCGCGTCGCGCAGGCGCTTCATCACGTCGATCACGCGGCCCATGTCGCGCGGGTGCAGGCCGATGGAGGGCTCGTCGAGCACGAAGAGCGTGTTCACGAGCGAGGTGCCGAGCGCGGTCGTGAGGTTGATGCGCTGGACCTCGCCGCCGGAGAGCGTGCGCGACTGCCGGTCGAGCGTGAGGTATCCCAGGCCCACCTGGCAGAGGTATCCCAGGCGCGAGCGGATCTCTCCCAGCAGGAGGTCGGTCGCCTCGTCGAGGGGCTTGGGGAGCTCCAGCGCGGCGAACCGATCGCGCAGGCGATCGGCGGGCATCAGCATCATCTCGTGCAGGGTGAGGCCGTCCACGCGCCAGAGGAGCGACTCCTCCTTCAGGCGCGTGCCGTGGCACGTCGTGCAGGGCGTGTACGCGCGGTAGCGCGACAGCAGCACGCGGATGTGCATCTTGTACGCCTTGGTCTCGAGCCAGTCGAAGAAGCGCTTCACGCCGTACCAGTGCGTCTTGCCCGATTTCTTCCAGCTCACCCAGTCGTCGTCGCCTTGCATGACCCAGCGCTTCTGCTCGGCGTTGAGCGCGCGGTACGCGACGTCGAGCGGCACGCCGCGCTTCGGCGCGAGCTTCTCGAGGTCGTCCTGGCACTCGTCGTAGCTTTTCGTCTGGAAGGGCTTCACCGCGCCGCCGCGAAGCGACTTCGACTCGTCGGGGATGATGAGGCCGTAGTCGATGCCGATCACGCGCCCGAAGCCGCGGCAGGTCTCGCATGCGCCGATGGGCGAGTTGAACGAGAAGCGCGCCGGGGTTGGATCGGCGTAGTGGATGTCGCAGTTGGCGCAGTGAAGGTCGGTGGAGAAGCGCCATGGCGCCGCGTCCTCCTCGGGGAAGACGTTCACGCGCCCGTTGCCCACGCGAAGCGCGGCCTCGATCGCTTCCACCACGCGGGCGCGCTCGGCGCTCGCCATCTTCACCCGGTCCTGCACGACTTCCAGGCGCGTGCCCTCGCGATGGTGGATGCGCGTGTAGCCCTGCGCCTGGAGGAGCTTGGTGATCTCCTCCTGCGTGAAATTCGCGGGCACGTCCACGGGGAAAGCGATGTTCAGGCGCGGGTCGTTTCCCGCGGCCGCGCGCTGCGCCATCACCGCATAGATGGAATCGGGCGTGTCGCGGCGCACGGGCTCGGCGCAGCGGCGGCACGAGAGGCTCGCCGTGCGCGCGAACAGCAATTTCAAATGGTCGTTGATCTCGGTCATCGTGCCGACCGTGGAGCGCGAGGTGCGCACCGGGTTGGTCTGGTCGATGGCGATGGCGGGCGGGATTCCCTCGATGGAATCCACCTGCGGCTTGTCCATGCGGTCGAGGAACTGGCGCGCGTACGGCGAGAATGTCTCCACGTAGCGACGCTGGCCCTCCGCATAGAGCGTGTCGAAGACGAGCGAGGACTTCCCCGACCCGGAGGGGCCCGTGACCACGACCAGCTCGCCCGTGGGGATGGCGACGTCGAGGTTCTTCAGGTTGTTCTGGCGTGCCCCGCGAATGCGGATGGCTTCTGCCCCGACGTCATCGAGGGAATGGGGATCGGCGGCGTGGCCCGCGGAGAGGTCGTTCATGGGTCTCTGAGGTGGCGCCGCGCGAACGCGGCGGGCGGGCAAAGAGGACCATTCTAGGCACCTCTTGGGCGTCCGCGGCAGTGAAAAATGAATGTTTCGCAGCGCTGTGGATAACCGGGTCAGCGCACGGTCAATTCTACCGGGTTATCCACTCCTGAAATGGGATCTCGCATTGCAAAAACAACCGATGGGGGCGAAAAAAAACCGCGGCGTGGTCGCGCCGCGGTTCAAGTCCCTAGCAGGAGTTCCAGGGCACACGCCGCCCGGGGGTGGGCATCGCATGGAGGCAGTATCGCGCCCGAGCATGGAGGAACGATGGAGGAAGCGTGAACTCTTCGCCAGCTCCATGTAACCTTTCGTGGATGGAAACCCGGCGCCTGGAGGCCATGTCGTCGCTCGCGATCCGCGAGGCGTGGCTCGAGCTCGTGCCGCGCTTCGAGCGCGAGAGCGGCATCGCCGTGGACACATCCTGGGTGGGCGGGGTCGAGATCGCCAAGCGCCTGCGCGCCGGCGCCACGCCCGACATCGTCGTGATGGCCGCGGCCGCGATCGACGGCCTCGTCGGCGAGGGGCTCCTCGCTGCCGGCGGGCGCATGGACCTGGTGCGTTCGATAATCGGACTCGCGGTGCGCGCCGGCGCGCAGGTGCCCGACATCTCGTCGGCCGGCGCGGTGAAGCGGCTGGTCGAGGATGCCGAAGCGATCGCCTACTCGAGCGGGCCGAGCGGCGTGCACCTGGCCGGCGTCTTCAAGGGCTGGGGCGTGCCTGAAACGAAGTTGAGGCAATCGGCGCCGGGCCATCCGGCGGGCGACATCGTCGCCCGGGGCGAAGCGACGATCGCATTCCAGCAGGTGAGCGAGCTGCTGCCGGTGAAGGGTATCCGCTTCGTCGGCGCGCTCCCCGGGGAGCTGCAGGTCGTGACCGTTTTCTCGGCGGGATTGCGCGCCGGGTCGGCGCGTGGCGACCTCGCGCGGCAGCTCGCGGATTTCTTCGTCTCGGATGCCTCGGCGCCGGTGCTGCGCCGGCACGGCCTGGAGCCCGCGAAGCCCTAGCGGTGCGGCTTCGCTACTCCTTCGCCATCCGTTCGAGGACGGCGAGCACCGCAGCGGTGTCCGCCTGCGACAAACCCTGCGCCACAGCCGCATCGTAGATCGC
>DATBEA010000387.1:0-5402 GCA_036276215.1 Usitatibacter sp. | reverse complement strand
AACGCGCCGAGGGCGCGATGGGCCGGCCCGGCCTGCATCGCCTCGGGCGAGCGCGCGAGGTCCGCGAGGAGCGCCATGCGCGGCGCGCCCGCGTCCAGGCGCGCCAGGCCGTCGCGCCAGCCCACCGGGTCGGGCTCCCGTCCCAGCAGCGCCCGATAGGCCTCGCGGACGAACCCGTCGCCGTCGGCGGCGAGCAGCCGCGCCAGCACGGGGGCCGGGCTCTCCAGGGCCGAAAGCGGGACGTAGGCGTGCATCTTCTATTTCGTGAGCTGCACGAAGGTGATGATCGGGTAGATCGCCGAGAGCGCCACGTTCATCACTTTCTGCAGGTCCGCGATGGGCGCGTTGGAGACGTACAGGATGTCCTTGTCGCGAACCATGAAGGCCTGCATCACGAAGAAGCTGCCGGGATCCTTCAGGTTCACGCGGTAGATCACCGGCACGCGGCCGTCGGGCGTTCCCATCACGGGCTTGCGCGGCCAGTCGAGCGCGCCGGCGGGCTCGAAGCGGAAGATGAAGATGCCCTGCGGGTCGGAGCGCGCGTCGTTCAGGCCCCCGGCGCGCGCGAGCGCCTGCGCGAGGCTGATGCCCTGGACCTCGAAGCCGATCTCCTCGTTCTTGCCGGTGGCGCCGAGCGCGGTGAACGTGAGGGGCTGGAACATGGCGGTCACGACGTCCCCGGGCCTCAGGCTCACGTTCTGGCGCGGATCCGCGATGATCGCGTCGAGCGGCATCGACTGCACCATGCTGCCGCGCGTGATCTGGATGGTCATCTTCGCCACCGGCTGGCGCACTCCCGCGGCCGACGCGATGGCATCCAGGACGCGCTCGGTGCCGGTGAGTATCGGCACGCGCGCGCTGTTGGTGACTTCGCCCACGACGGTCACGTTGGCCGAGGCGTTGCGCACGCGCCGCACCAGGACCTCCGGCTGGTTGGCCTTGCCTTTCAGGCGCTGCGCGATGTCCGCGGCGACCTCGTGGGGCTCGCGGCCCGCGGCGCGCACGCGCCCGGCGAATGGCACGTCGATGAAGCCGTCGGCGTCCACGGGCTGGTCGGGCAGCGACGTCGCGGGCGAGGCGCCGGTGGGACCGTGCGCCGCGAGGACCGCGCCGCCGAAAAGCGTCGCCGGCGCCGCCTCCCAGAGCGTCACCTCGACCGCGTCGCCCACGCCGAGCTTGGGGATTCCGGCAGGCTTGTCGCCCAGGGTGTCCGCGAACGTGCGCGGGACGTTGTGCGCGAGCTGCCGGGCAACCGCGTCATCGAGGTCCACCAGCTGGATGGCGGCCACGGCGGCCGGTCGCGGCGGCGAGTCCTCGATCTCGGCGCGCCGCGGCCCGCCCGTGGGCACGGTCCCGCAGCCGGCGAGGATCGCGATGAACAAAAAGGCAAGCGCCCGCGGAATTCGCATGGGAGACCTTGGTGCTTCTCGAAGGGAACCGGAATGTTAGCAAAAAGGCCCCGCCAGCCGGGTTTGCTACGCTTCGGGATCGTCCCTCGCCCCGCTTGCCGTGCCGCCGATCCTCCTCGACGTGACCCGCCTGCTGTACCGGAAGGTGCGCGCCACCCTGCCCACCGGCATCGACCGGGTGAGCCTCGCGTACGTCGCCCGCCATGCGTCCTCGGCGCGCGCGGTGCTGAGCCTGGGGCCTTTCAGCGCGATGCTCTCGCGGCGCGATTCCGAGGCGGCCTTTCGTGCGGTGCTCTCGCGCGATGCGCCCGGGCGCGGGCTGGCCGCGCTCCTGGTGGCGAAATCCTTCCTGTGGCGCTGGCTCGTGCCGCCGCCGCGTGGGTCGATCGTCGTGAATACCGGCCATACGGGCCTGGAGAACCCCCACTACGGGCTCACGCTTCGCGCGCGCGGCGCGCGGCTCGTGACCGTGATCCACGATCTCATCCCGATCACGCATCCGCGCTACTGCCGGCCGCGCGAGGCCTCGGTCCACGCGACACGCATGCTCTGCGCGGCCCGCGCGAGCTCCGCGATCGTGGCCAACTCGCGCCACACGCTGGACGAATTCCGGGACTTCTGCGAAAGGTCCGGGGTGGCGTGCCCTCCCGCGACGGTCGCGCCCCTCGCGCCGGGCCTTGCCGCCGCGAGCGCCGGCCCCGCTCTCCTGCCGGGCCCCTATTTCGTGATCCTCGGCACGCTCGAGCCGCGCAAGAACCACGCGCTGCTCGCCCGGTTGTGGCCGCGCCTCGCCGCCTCGGCCGATGCCCCGCGCCTCGTGATCCTCGGACAGCCCGGATGGAAGGGCCGCGAGATCTCCGCGGCGTTCGAGGAGAGCAAGCGCGGCGGCCGCGTGATCGAGAAGATCGGCTGCGGCGACGAGGAGGTGGCCTCGTGGATCGCGCATGCGCGGGCGCTCCTCTATCCCACCTTCGCCGAGGGCTATGGGCTGCCGGCGACCGAGGCGATCGCGCGCGGCGTGCCCGTGATCGCGAGCGCGCTCGAGGTGTTCCGCGAAACCGTGGGAGACATCCCCGAGTACGCCGAGCCCAGCGACGAAGCGCGCTGGCTCGAGCTGATCACGGACTACGCGCGGGAAGGCAGCGCGCTGCGCGCAGCGCAAGTACGCCGCCTGCAGGGATTCCACGCGCCTACCTGGGAGCAGCACTTCGCGGCGGTGGAGGCGCTCGTGTCCAGCCTGGAAAGCGGCGGCGCGGCGCGCGCCTCCGACGCGCTGGCCTGAGATGGCGCGCCAACGCGCTCCGGCCACGATCCTCATCACGGGCGCCAGCGCGGGAATCGGCCGCGCGCTCGCGATTCGCTATGCGGCACCCGGGCGCAAGCTGATCCTGCACGGCCGCGACGAGGAACGGCTGGCCGAAGTGGCACGCGAATGCGAGGCCGCAGGCGCCCATGTCGCGCGGGTTGCCGTGGATCTTCGGGAGCCCGGCGCCGCCGAGCGCCTGGCCCACGCCGGCGACGCACCCATCGACCTCGCGATCGTGAACGCCGGGGTGGCGCCCATGAGCGATGCGCCTGGCGAGCAAAGGCAGGACGTGGAAGCCATCCTCGCCGTGAACGTGGCCGCAGCGATCGCGACGGTCGCCGCGGTCCTTCCTTCCATGCTGGGGCGCGGATCGGGCCAGCTCGCCCTGGTGTCGTCGCTCGCGGCCTATCACGGCCTTTCCGTCGCCCCCGCCTACAGTGCGAGCAAGGCAGCGCTCAAGGCATACGGCGAAGGATTGCGTGCGCGGCTTGCGCCGCACGGCATCGCGGTAAGCGTGGTCATGCCGGGATACGTGGACACCGCCATGGCGCACTCCTGGCCCGGGACAAAGCCCTTCCAGGTCTCGGCCACCGAGGCCGCGCACCGGATCGAGCGAGGGCTTGCGCGAAACGAGGCGCGCATCGCATTCCCGCGAGCCCTCGCGTGGAGCGCGTGGCTCCTCTCGGTGCTTCCCTCCGCGTGGGCTTCGCGCGTGCTTTCGCGCTTCTCCTAGGGCGCGCCCAGCGGCTCTGCGCGCAGCACCTCGGCGAGCGGAACGTTCACGAGCCCGTGGTGCAGGCGGTAGGCCATGCCCTGCGCCGCCGCCTCGATGCCCGCGGCGTCGTACATGCTGCCGCGCACGTGCAGCGCGGCGCCCATGGCACGCAGCGCCTTGCCGACGAAAACCGGGTCCGGGGCGCGAGCGCCATTCCAGAAATCGTCGAGCCGGCCTTCGAAGGCGAGGCCCGGCAAGCGGTAGATCGCCTCGCCCAGCGCCATCGTCGGGCAGCCCAGCTCGAGCGCGCGAAGGCCCGCGGTGCTGTTGACCGTCACGAGGCCGCGGCACGAGGCGAGGAGCGCGTCGAGGTCGCCGCCATCGATGAAGTGGACGCGGCCCGTTACGCCGGCCCGTGCCGCCATCGCCGCGATCCGCCGCCGCCAGCCCTTCAATCCCGGATCGAGCGGATGGACCTTGAAGACGAACGCCGTGTCTTTCCGCGCGTGGCGCGCGAACGAATCCACGGCCTCCCGCATCGGCGTGTCGAGATCGGGGAACGGCGAATACCCGCGCAGCGAATAGTCGTCCTCCATCTGCATCGCGAAGAGATAGAATGCGCCGCGCTCATCCAGCAAACGCGCGAGCGCCTCCGCGCGGCGAGCCTCGATGGGCGCGCGCGCGAATCGCAGGCCCGTCGCAAGATAGTTGGGCACGGGATGGCGCAGCGTGTGGCGCCGGAAATGGGGAAAGGTGAACGGGAAGAAAGCCGACGAGAGGTGGAACGCCATGTCCCAGAGCGCCTGGTTCGCGGGCCGGTGCGGGTAGAGCACGTGGCGCTGCGGCGCGGGAAGGCCCTCGGACATTCGTTCGATGGCGGCGGGATCGCGCGGGAAACGGCTGCCGCCATTGAGGCCGTCGCGCTCGACCACGATCCAGTCGGGGCGCAGGTACCCGAAATCGGTGACCGTGACCTCGATGCCGCGCTCGGCCGCCAGGGCGATGGCCTCGCGATGATGCGGCCGCTTCTCGCCCAGGAGGACCAGGTCCGTGGTGCGGTGCCGGTCGAAGAAGGACGCCACGAAACCCGGCCAATCCTCCCTGCGGCCGCGGTAGTCCACGGCGGGCCCCTTCCAGAAGAGCTGGTCGCCCACGCACACGTTGATGCGCTCCACGGCGTGCCCGTGCGAGCGCAGCCGCGCCGCTACCTTGGCGAAGAGGAAATTGGTGGGTCCCTGGAGGAAGACGAAACGGCGCCGGGCGTCGGAATCCAGCGGCACGCGCGCGTGGACGGCGTCAGCGCTCGAGCATCTTGAGGATGCTCTTCAGCTCCTTGCGGATGTTCGAGGGCGAAAGCGGCTGCGGGACGGTCATGGTCTTCGTCCCGTCGGCGCTGCGGGTGAGCGAGGGGATGGGAAGCGGCTCCTCGAGGCGGTTGCGGGCCCCGTTGATGGTGAAGCCGTGCTCGTACAGGAGCTCGCGGATGCGGCGGATGAGGAGGACTTCGTGGTGCTGGTAGTAGCGCCGGTTGCCGCGCCGCTTCAAGGGCTTGAGCTGCGTGAACTCCTGCTCCCAGTACCGCAGCACGTGGGGCTTCACCCCGCACAGCTCGCTAACTTCGCCGATGGTGAAATAGCGCTTGGCGGGGATCGCGGGGAGCTCAGTCGTCGCCAGGTTCTCCATGGCCATTGAAGGACTTCTCGACGAGGCTCTTCAGCTTCTGGCTGGCGTGGAAGGTCACCACCCGGCGCGCCGTGATGGGGATTTCCTCCCCGGTCTTGGGATTGCGGCCCGGCCGTTGGGGCTTCTTGCGAAGCTGGAAATTGCCGAATCCGGAGAGCTTGACCATCTCACCCCTTTCGAGGGCGATACGGATCTCCTCGAAGAACGACTCGACCATGTCCTTGGCCTCTCGCTTGTTCAGGCCGACCTTCTCGAACATGAGGTCGGCCAGCTCGGCCTTTGTAAGGGT
>DATBEA010000386.1:0-10336 GCA_036276215.1 Usitatibacter sp. | reverse complement strand
ATCTGGCCCGATTTCACGCAGATTCCCGACGCGGAGAAGCCGTTCATGGTCTACCGCGAGATCCTCGTGGGCGAGACGGTGACCCTGGGCTCGCGCCGCTTCACGGCGATCCCCGCCAACCACACCGTGCCCGCGGTGGGCTACGCGGTCGAGAACGACCGGGGCGCGCTCATCTTCAGCGGCGACACCTCGACCAACGACGCGCTGTGGAAGGTCGTGAACGCCACGCAGAACCTGAAGTACCTGATCATCGAGACCGCGTTCTCCAACAAGGAGCGCGCCATCGCGGTCGCCTCCAAGCACCTCTGCCCGCGGATGCTCGCCGAGGAGCTGGAGAAGATGCGCTCGCGCCCGGAGGTGTTCATCACGCACCTGAAGCCGGGCGAAGGCGCCCTCACCATGAAGGAAGTGGGCGAGGCGGCGGGCCGCTGGCGCCCGCGGATGCTCGAGAACAACCAGGAATTCTCACTGTAGACGACACGAACCAGGTGCAAACATGAGCGCAGTACTCGACACCAAGATCGCGCAGTCGGGGAGCGTCCCCGACATGGCGGTGAAGCTCGCCTTCTCCAAGAAGCTGCAGGCGGTCACCAACCGGATCCACTCCACGCAGAACGTCGACGAGATCATCCTCGACGTCTCCCGCGACATCTGCCAGCTCTTCGAGGCCGACCGGATGACCGTCTACATCATGAGCGAGGACGGGTCGTCCATCGTCTCGAAGGTGAAGACGGGGCTCAATTCCTTCAAGGACATCAAGCTGCCGATCTCCGAGTCCTCGCTCGCGGGCTTCGCGGCGCTGAACAAGCGCCACATGAACATCAAGGACGTGTACGACGACGGCGAGCTCAAGCAGTACTCCCAGAACCTCACGTTCCTGAAGGCGGTGGACCAGCGCACCGGCTATCGCTCCAAGCAGATGCTGATCGCGCCCATCCTGGGCGGCGACACCGGCAACGAGCTGATGGGCGTGATCCAGCTCATCAACAACCTCGCCGGCCAGCCCTTCTCGAGCCTGCACGACGAAGGCGTGGTGGAGCTCTCCAAGACGCTCGCCATCGCCTTTCGCGTGCGCCAGCAGATGCCCGGCTCGGTGCAGTCGAAGTTCGAGTACCTGGTGATCGACAACGTGATCGCCGCGGGCGAGCTCGACCTCGCGACCAAGGCCGCGCGGCGCAAGAACAAGAACGTGGAGGACGTGCTGGTCGAGGAATTCCAGGTGAAGCAGCCGGCCATCGGCGCGGCGCTCGCCAAGTTCTTCGGCGTGGAATACGAGCCGTTCAAGGGCGACCGCATCAAGCCGCCGGACCTGCTGAAGAACATCAAGCGCGACTACGCCGAGGGCAACCACTGGGTGCCGCTCGAGGACTCCAAGAACGGCATCGTCGTGATGTCCACCGATCCGGAGCGCGTGCGCAACTCGCGCATGGTCGATAACGTCTTTCCGCGCTCCAAGGTGGTCTACAAGGTCACGACCGAGAAGGACTTCAAGCTCACGCTCGACCACTTCTTCGGCGCCGACTCGGCGCTGGGAAGCATGGGCAGCGAGTCGATCGGCGACCTCCTGGGCGGGCTCGACACCGAGGAGGAGATGGGCGACGGCACCGGCGGCGCGGACGACGTCTCGGCCGCGGCCGACAACGAGCTGGTGAAGCTCGTGAACAAGATCATCGTGGACGCCTACCAGCAGGGCGCCTCCGACATCCACATCGAGCCGCAGCCCGGCAAGGGCAAGACGGGCGTGCGCTTCAGGAAGGACGGCTCGCTCTCGAACTACATCGAGGTTCCGGCCGCGTATCGCCAGCCGCTGGTGACGCGCCTGAAGATCATGTGCGACCTCGACATCTCGGAGAAGCGCCGGCCCCAGGACGGGAAGATCAAGTTCAGGAAGTTCGGTCCCCTCGACATCGAGCTGCGGGTGGCGACCATCCCCACTGCGGGCGGCGTCGAAGACGTGGTGATGCGCATCCTCGCGGCCGGCGAGCCGATCCCGCTCGACAAGCTGGGCGTGCTCCCGGCCAACATGGAGCGCCTCAAGGGCTGCATCTCCAAGCCCTACGGGCTCTTCTTCGTGTGCGGCCCGACGGGCTCGGGCAAGACCACCACGCTGCACTCGGTGCTGGGCTCGCTCAACACCGTCGACACCAAGATCTGGACCGCGGAGGACCCGGTCGAGATCACGCAGAAGGGCCTTCGCCAGTGCCAGATGAACCCGAAGGCGGGGCTGAACTTCGCCAACGCGATGAAGGCGTTCCTGCGAGCCGACCCCGACATCATCATGGTGGGTGAGATGCGCGACAAGGACACCACGTCCATCGGCATCGAGGCCTCGCTCACGGGCCACCTGGTGTTCGCCACGCTGCACACGAACTCGGCCCCGGAATCGATCATCCGCCTGCTCGACATGGGCATGGACCCCTTCAACTTCGCCGACGCGCTGCTGGGCATCCTCGCGCAGCGCCTCGCCAAGCGCCTTTGCAAGTGCAAGGAGGCCTACACGCCGAGCCAGGAGGAAGTGAAGCACTTCATCCAGGAGTACTGCGGCGAGCTCGTGAACACGCCCGAGTTCAAGAACGACCTGTCCGGCAGCTACAAGAAGGTGTTCGACCGCTTCGCCAAGGACTACGGCTTCGGCAAGCCCGAGTTCAAGCTCTACAAAGCCAAGGGTTGCGATGTGTGCGGCGGCTCGGGATACAAGGGCCGCGCGGGCCTGCACGAGCTTCTCGTGGGCACCGACCCGATCAAGAAGCTGATCCAGGAGCACGCGCGCGTGGCCGAGATCCTCGCCGTGGGGCTCGCCGAGGGCATGCTCACGCTGAAGATGGACGGCATGGAGAAGGTCCTGCAGGGCGTGACCGACATGGCGCAGGTCCGGGCGGTTTGCATCAAGTGAGCCCTCCGGTCACATCGGAGAACAAGCTCAAGGCCGAGGCCTCGCGGCCCCGGCCGCAGGCCACCCCCGCCGAGCTGCAGCGCTCGCTCGAGACGCATTTCCTCTCGAAGCTCGAGTACCTGAACGCGATCGGCATCGCGCTCTCCCAGGAGCGCGACATCGACAAGCTCCTCGAGACGATCCTCATCGCCGCGAAGAACCTCACCCACGCCGACGGGGGCACGCTCTACCGGCTGGTGGACGACAAGCTGCAGTTCGAGATCGTGCGCACCGATTCGCTCGCCATCGCGATGGGCGGGAGCTCGGGCAACCCGGTGCCGTTCTACCCGATCCCGCTGCACCGCGACGGCCAGCCCAACTACACGATGATCGCGGCCTACGCGGCGCTCACGCACCAGACGGTGAACGTGGCCGACGCGTACACGGAGGAGGGCTTCGACTTCTCCGGCACCCGCAACTTCGACAAGCGCACCGGCTACCGCTCGACCTCGTTCCTCACCGTCCCGATGAAGAACCACGAGGGCAACATCATCGGGGTGCTGCAGCTGCTGAACGCGACCGACGTGGCCACCGGGCGCGTGACCTCCTTCAACGAGGAGGACCAGCGCCTCGCCGAGTCGCTCGCCTCCCAGGCGGCCATCGCGCTCACCAATCGCCTGCTCATCCAGCAGCTCGAGGTGCTCTTCGAGTCCCTGATCGAGCTCATCAACACCGCGATCGACGAGAAGAGCCCTTACACCGGCGGGCACTGCAAGCGCGTGCCCACGCTCACGATGATGCTCGCCGAGGCCGCCCACGAGGCCCGGTCGGGCCCGCTCGCCGAGTTCCAGATGTCGGACAAGGACCGCTACGAGCTCAAGATCGCGGGCCTGCTGCACGACTGCGGCAAGATCACGACCCCCGTCCACGTCGTGGACAAGGCGACGAAGCTCCAGACGATCTTCGACCGCGTGGACCTGGTGGCCACGCGCTTCGAGTCGCTCAAGCGCGAGGCCGAGGTCCAGATGCTGCGCGCCAAGGTGGCGGCCCTCGAGGCGGGGGATGCCGCGGGGGCGCGGCGCGTCGAGGAGGCCTTTGGCGCGAAGGTGCGCCAGTACGACGACGACCGCGAGTTCATCCGCCGCACCAACATCGGCACCGAGCGCATGAAGGCCGAGGACCAGGCGCGCGTCTCGCAGATCGCGCGCTACACGTGGCGCAACGAGTCCGGCGAGACCGAGCGCTTCCTCACCAAGAACGAGGAAGACAACCTCAACATTCCCTACGGCACGTTGAACCCGGGCGAGCGCGAGATCATCAACCACCACATCGTGGCCACGATCAAGATGCTGGAGGCGCTGCCCTGGCCGCGCCACCTCACGAACGTCCCCGAGTACGCGGGCGGCCATCACGAGCGCATGGACGGCAAGGGCTACCCCAAGGGGCTTACCCGCGAGCAGATGAGCGTGCAGGCCCGCGTGATGGGCATCGCCGACATCTTCGAGGCGCTCACGGCGAAGGACCGGCCCTACAAGAAGGGCAAGACGCTCTCCGAGAGCCTGGGCATCCTGGGGCGCATGAAGGAAAGCGGGCACGTGGACCCGGACCTCTTCGACATCTTCGTGCGCGACAAGGTGTACCTGCGCTACGCGCGCGAATTCCTCGACCCCGAGCAGATCGACGACGTGGACGAGTCGGGTATCCCCGGCTACAAGTCCTAGCTCGGCGACACGGGGTGACGAACCCCGTCACTTATGGCGCTGTTTTTGAATCCGCCGGCGGCACGCTCCGCCGGCCCGTGGCCAGGCTTGCCCGAGGCAGCTCCCCAGGGCGCCTTTGACGCCAGCAAGCTATTGAAAATAAACACGAATTCAGGCCTGTGACGCAGTTCACATCCCCCAAGGGCGGCGCAGGCCACGATTCGCCGCTGGCACGCCAGTTGCGTTAAGACCTTCGCACCTTTCTTTTGCCCGTCCTTAATTCACAGGAGTCCAAATGAACAAGCAACAAGGCTTTACCCTGATCGAACTGATGATCGTGGTCGCGATCATCGGCATCCTGGCCGCCATCGCCATTCCGGCGTACCAGGACTACACGGTTCGTTCGAAAGTGACCGAGCTCGTGAACGCCGCCGGCGTGTGCAAGACGTCCGTCGCCGAGTACTACCAGGCGAAGGGCACGATGCCGCCCAACGAAACGACTGCCGGCTGCTCGAACGTCGGCACGCTGAACTCGTCCCCGCCGAAAGTCGCGGCGACCGGCACGATCCAGGTGGACGCCTCGGGCGGCCTGGGCACGCAGCTTGGCGCGACCAAGACGTACGGCCTGAAGGCGAATTGCAACGGCGCGGCTTGCGCGGGCGATCAACCGATCACCGCGTGGGATTGCACCACGGCAAACAGCGTCACCAACATCCTGCCGAAGTACCTGCCGGCTTCCTGCCGTTGATTTGTTGTCGATAGTTGTGGCGAAGGGGCCGCTACCGCGGCCCCTTTTCTTTTGACCTCCCGGGACGTATCCATGCGACAGCGCATCGAGCTTGTCTTCCTGCTGTTCTTCGTCTCGGGTTTCGGCGGCCTGATCTACGAGTCGGTCTGGACGCACTATGTGAAGCTTTTCCTCGGGCACGCGGCCTACGCACAGACGCTGGTGCTCGTGGTGTTCATCGGCGGCCTGGCCCTCGGATCGTGGCTTTGCTCGCGCTACGCCAAGCGCTTCGCCAACCCGCTGCGCGCCTATGCCTACGTCGAGGCTGCGACCGGCCTCATCGCGCTCGTCTTCCAGCCCGTGTTCGTCGCCGCGACGGACTGGGCCTATGCGTGGCTGCTCCCCGCCACGTGCGACCCCTCGACCACGCTCTGCGTGTCGCAGTGGCTTCTCTCCGCCTCGCTTCTCGCGCCGCAGTCGATCCTGCTCGGGGCGACCTTCCCGCTGGTGAGCTCGGCGGTCCTGCGCCTTTCCTCCGAGCGCGCCGGGCACGACATCTCGACCCTCTACTTCCTGAATAGCCTCGGCGCCACCATGGGCGTGCTCGCCTCGGCGTTCCTGCTGATTCCCTCGGTGGGCCTGCCGGGGACGCTTCGCACGGCGGCCGCGGCCAACCTCGCGGTCGCCCTCGGGGCGTTCCTGCTCTCGAGGCGCGCGCCTGCCCCTCTCGCGATCGCGCAGGCGCCGGCGCACGCCACGGGCGGCCAGGGCGACTCGCGCTTCGTGAAGATCCTGCTCGCCACCGCGGCGCTCACGGGCCTTTCCTCGTTCATCTACGAGATCGCGTGGGTGCGGATGCTCTCGGCGGTGCTGGGCGCCTCCACGTACTCGTTCGAGCTCATGCTCGCGAGCTTCATCCTGGGCCTGGCAATCGGCGGCTGGTGGATCCGCAGGCGCATCGATGCGGCCTACGATTCCGTGCGCCTGCTCGCGGTGGTGCAGATCGTGATGGGTGTCGCCGCGGCGGCGACGCTGCCGCTCTACGCGTTCTCGTTCGACCTCATGGCGTGGCTCATCTCGTCGGTCTCGCGCAACGAGGGCGGCTTCGTCCTCTTCAACCTCACCTCGACGACGATCGCGCTCGTCGTGATGCTGCCCGCCACGATCTGCGCGGGCATGACGCTGCCGCTCATCACCTACAGGCTCCTGCGCTCCCCCGAGGGCGAACGCTCGCTCGGCCGCGTGTACGCCGTGAATACGGCGGGATCGATCGTCGGCGTGATCCTCGCGGTGCATTTCCTCATGCCGCTGGTGGGCGTGAAGGCCACGCTCATCACGGGGTGCGTGATCGACGTGGCGCTGGGCCTGGGCCTGCTGGTGCTCTCATCGCGCGCGGCTTCGTGGAAGGAGCGCTGGCCGGCCTTCGCCGCCATGGCCGCGCTCGCCTTCTTCGCGATCGTGATCAAGGACGACCCGCACCGCAGCGCCTCCGGCGTGTTCCGCACGGGCTCCGCCCACATCGGCACGTCCAACGCGATCGTGTACCACCACGACGGCAAGACCGCCACGGTGGACGTGATCGACAGCGTCCAGAACCGCTCGATCCGCACCAACGGCAAGCCCGACGCCGCGATCTCGATGAAGGACGGCTACGGCCCCACGGGCGACGAGTACACGATGCTGCTCCTGGCGGCGCTGCCCATGGGCCACGTCCCCGGGGCGAAGAGCGCGGCGGTGATCGGCTTCGGCTCGGGGATGTCCACCTCGATGCTGCTCACCTCGCCCTACATGACGCGCGTGGACACGATCGAGATCGAGCCTTCCATGGCCGAGGGCGCTCGTGCCTTCCTGCCCTTCAACGCCGCGGCCTACGACGACCCGCGAAGCCACATCGTGTTCGACGACGCGAAATCGTATTTCGCGCGCGGCCATACGCGCTACGACATCATCGTCTCGGAGCCCTCCAACCCGTGGGTGAGCGGCGTGTCGTCACTCTTCACCACCGAGTTCTACCGGCGGATCTCGACGTACCTCAACGAGGGCGGCGTCTTCTCGCAGTGGCTGCACACCTACGAGATCGACTCGGAGACGCTCGCCTCGATCGTGCGCGCGGTCTCGGTGACCTTCCCCGACTACGTGATCTACACGACGATCGACGCCGACCTGGTGCTGATCGCGCGCAAGGCCGGCAAGCCCGGGCGCTTCGATCCGTCGGTCCTCGCGTACCCCAAGCTCCAGCCCATGCTCGATCGCCTGCTCATGGGCGATGTCCAGTCGATCGAGCGCCGCGCCGTGGCCCGCGGCATGTTCATGACGCCCTTCTTCGCGACCTTCGGCGCGCCCGCCAACTCCGACTACTTCCCCTACGTCGACCACCGCACGGGCAAGGCGCGCTTCACGCGCCCTCGCGTCCAGGAGCTCACGGACCTGCAGACCGCACCCGTGCCGCTGCTGGAGATGATCGACGGCGCCTACCGGCCCGCGTCGCGGCGCGTGCGCACCTATGCGCAGACCGAGGCCGAGCTCGCCTCGGAGGAAGCGTGGATCCTGCACGACGCGCTGCTCGCGACCGGTCCCTCGCGTGCAACCACGCCCATGGTCGACCCGCGGGAGATCGCGGCGCAACTTACCCGGCTGTGGGCCACGGACTGCAAGTCGGGGCTGTCCTTCCACCAGGTCCTGCCGGCGATGGTGGAGGTGGCGCGGGTCCTGAATCCCAGCCTGGACTCGAAGTTGGCGGCCGAAGCCTGGAAGCCCGTCCTGGGATCGCCGTGCGGGGCCGCGCTCGCTCCCGAGGAGCGCGCCTGGCTCGATCTCATCGGCGCCGTGGCACGCCGCGATCCCACCTCCATGGAATCGGCGGGGATGAAGGCGCTCGAGGGCTTCAGCGGCCCTGCCTCGGTGAGCACCGAGTACGCGTTCGCCGCGGCGGCCACCGCGATGGTGTGCCGCAACGAGTTTGCGGAGGCCCGCGCGTTCATCCGCGACAGGCGCGAGGAATACGTGCGCGGCAACCAGCTCGGGGCCGAGACTCGGCTGTTGCGGGCGTTGGCCTGGTCGGATACGCCGCTGCACACCGCGTGCGGCGGACCCGCCGCTACTTCGGTCGCCACGGGTTCGCGTTGAGCGGCAGCCCGTTGGAGAGGTAGGAGAGGAAGTACTCGAGGTCGTTCAGCTCGTCGGAGCCCGCCGCGAAGGGCGCCGCGCCCATGCGCTCGAGGCATTCGCGCATGCGCGCCTGGAGCGTGACCGCGGCGCCGTCCCGGATTTCGGGCCAATGGGTCGCCTGGCCGATCGCCGGGGAGAGCGCCTCGTCTTCGTAGTGCTTGCCCGCGCCCTGGACATGGCACGAGGCGCAGGCGAAGTTGCGCTGTCCCATGCGCGTGAAGTACATGCGCCGACCCTCCTCGAAGCGGGCCTGGGCCGCGGCCGGGACGCGCACCGCCATCTTCTGGCCGTTGGAGAGCGAGCGCACGTACGCCTCGATCGCGCCCATGGTCTGCGGATCGGCCTGGTCGAAGAGCGCTTCCCCGTGCGCCTTGCGGCATTGGTTGATCGCCATCTCGAGCGTCACCACGCGCTTCACCCGCGCGTCGTACAGGGGATAGTGGCCGGCGATGCGCCGCCCGCCGTTCGGGAAGCATCCCGCGAGGGACTTGCCGTCGCGGAACTTCGCGGTCCAGAGGTTGTGGCCCGCTTCCACGAGGAGGGCGGCGGCGCCGGAATTCTGGTCGACCTGCGCACGCAACGCCTCGTCGAACGCGGCCCCGCCTGCGCCATAGTCCTGGATGGAGAGCGTGGGCAGCTGCTGCTGCAGGCGCGACGCGATCTCGGCGCGCACCTGCTCGGCGGCCGCTCCCGCGAGAAGCGGCGCCGCGACGAACATCGCGATCAGCGCGTCACGGAAGCGCATCGAGGAATTCCACCAGCCGGTCGATCTCGGCGGGCTCGAGGATGTGGTGCTTCCCGTAAGGAGGCATCACCGTTTCGGGATTGGCGGCGGTGGGATCGGAGATCACGCGGCGCATCGCCTCCTTGCCGAGGGCGCGCATTCGCGTGCCGTCCAGGGCGGGGCCCAGGTCCGAGCGCGTGGCCGGGCCCACGCCCGCGGGAAGCTGGTGGCAGGCGATGCAGTGGCCCTTGCCTCGCTGCACGAAGAGCTCGAGCGCCGTCGCGGGGCGCTGGGCATGCGCGGTGATTGCGGCGGCCGCGAGCAGCGCGCCGGCGGCGAGGCGGTGCGCCATCAGCTGATCTTGAGCGCCTTCTCGGCGGCGCGCTCGTTTTCCAGCTGCACGCGAAGCTCGCGAAGCCGCGACTCGGCGATGGACATCTCGTAGAAGTCCCCGCCCTTGGTCTGCTTGACCGCGAGCTCGAGCTGGTCTACCGCCGCCGGAAGGTTGTTGCGCCGGTAGTAGGACTCGGCCTGCGCGCGGTGCTCCCCGATGGGGCGGCCTTCCGCCGCGAAGGCGCGAGCCTGCAGGTCATAGAGGCGCCAATCGTCGGAGCGGCGGCGCAGGCGGTCGTCGAGCTCGCCCAGCACATCTTTCGCGCGGCCTTCCTGCAGCATCTGGTCGAGGCAGGCGTAGGTGAGGGCGCGATAGCCGGGATTGTCCTTGAGCGCGGCGCGATAGACCGCGATGGCCTCGTCGTTGTGGTGCATGTCGACGAGGATCTGTCCCGCAAGCAGCTCGAAGGCGGGATGCGAGCCGTTGGCGCGGATCGGCTGCAGCGTCTTCCACGCGCCCTCGAAATCGTGCGCGCGCCGCAGCGCGAACGCGAGGCCGTACAAATTCTCCTTCGGGCGCACGACCGTCTGGTCCTCGAGCATCGTGCGGAAGAGCTTCACCGCCTCGTTCGGCGAGCCGCTTTCCGCGGTCACCTTCGCCTTCATGATGCGGTACTCGATGGAATTGACCGAGTTCTCCCCGTACATTACTCCCGGAAGATGCTCGGCGCGATCGGCCATCTCGGCGATGCGCTCCGTGGTGAGCGGGTGGGTGCGGAAGTACGAGGGCATTCCCTTGTACTCGTTCAGGC
>DATBEA010000385.1:0-2957 GCA_036276215.1 Usitatibacter sp. | reverse complement strand
GCCGCGCGCGAGCTTCTCCACGTTCCAGCGCGCGCGAACGCGAATCGATCCGCGCCCGGTGTCGTAGGCACGCTTGATCTCCTCGCGCGACGAGATGATCTGGCCGCCTCCGGGAAAGTCCGGGCCCTTGATCTGCCGCGTGATGGCCTTCGCACCTTCCTCGGCCTCGAGCGTCTGCGCGCATGCCTCGGCGACTTCCCTCAGGTTGTGCGGTGGAATCTCGGTCGCCATGCCGACCGCGATCCCCGAAGCGCCATTCAGCAGCATCACGGGAAGGCGCGCGGGCAGGAGCTTCGGCTCGCGGAATTCGCCGTTGTAGTTGTCGATGAAGTCCACCGTGCCGCGGTCGATCTCCGAGAGCATCACGTGCTCGGCGAAAGGCGTGAGGCGCACCTCGGTGTAGCGGTAGGCCGCGGGGCTGTCGCCGTCGCGCGAGCCGAAGTTGCCCTGGCCGTCGATGAGCGGGTAGCGAAGCGTGAAGTCCTGCGCCATGCGCACCATGGCGTCGTAGGTCGCGGTGTCGCCGTGCGGATGGTAGCGGCCCAGCACGTCGCCCACCACGCGGGCGCTCTTCTTGTGGGGCGCGTCGGAACGCGTGCCCATCTCGCGCATCGTGTAGAGGATTCGCCGCTGCACGGGTTTCTGGCCGTCCTCGATGCTCGGCAGCGCGCGACCCTTCACGACGCTCATCGCGTAGGCGAGGTAGGCGCGCGAGGCGAATTCGGAGAGGGAGGGCATCGGCTCCTGGCCCCGCGGAGGTTGCGGCGGCTGGGGAGGTGAAGGCGGTTCCGAGCCGAAAAGATCCCCGGTAGGATCCCCGCCTGCGCGCGAATGACGCTTCCGGCTCACAGGTCTGCCTCGATGAGGTGGCCTTTCTCCTCCATCCAGGCACGGCGACCCGCGGCCTCGGTCTTGCCCATGAGCAGCTTGAAGACGGCGGGCGCGGCGTCGCGCTCGGCATCGTCGAGCCGCATCTCGATCAACCGCCGCGTGTCGGGATTCATCGTGGTCTCGCGCAGCTGGTCCGGATTCATCTCGCCCAGGCCCTTGAACCGGCCCACCTGGATGGCGCTCTCGCGAATTCCCTCGTCGTGGAGCTTCTCCAGCGCCTGGTCGCGCTCGGCTTCGTCGAGTGCATAGATGCGCTTCTCGCCCTTCACCTTGCCGTGGGGCGCGATGCGGATCACGTAGAGCGGCGCCTGCGCGACGAACACGTGCCCCTTCTCGATCAGCTTCGGGAAGTGACGGTAGAAGAGGGTGAGGAGGAGCGTCTGGATGTGCGCGCCGTCCACGTCGGCGTCGGCCATGATGATGACCTTGCCGTAGCGAAGTGATTCGAGCACCGAGTCCGCGGCTTCGGGCGCATGGGGGTCGATCCCGAGCGCCACCGCGATGTCGTGCACCTCGGTATTCGCGTAGAGCTCAGTGGCCGCCACCTCGAAAGTGTTCAGCACCTTGCCCTTGAGCGGGAGGATCGCCTGGTACTGGCGGTCGCGCGCTTGCTTGGCCGACCCGCCCGCCGAATCGCCTTCCACGAGGAAGACTTCGTTGCGGGTCATGTCCTGGGACTCGCAATCGGTGAGCTTGCCCGGAAGCACCGCCACGCCCGAGCCGCGGCGCTTCTCGACCACCTTGCCCGCCTTCTGCCGCGCGGTGGCCGCGCTGATGGCAAGCTGCGCGATCTTCTTGCCTTCCTCGGGATTCAGGTTCAGCCACGCGTCGAGCGGATCCTTCACGCGCGAGGCGATGAGCTTCACGGCCTCCCGCGAGGAGAGCCGCTCCTTGGTCTGGCCCTGGAACTGCGGGTCGAGAAGGCGGGCGGAAAGCACGTAGCGAAGCGGCTTCCACACGTCTTCCGATTGCAGCGTCACGCCCCGGGTGGTGAGCTCGTGGTGCTCGCAGAATTCCTTAACCGATTCGTACACGGCGTTGCGAAGGCCCGCCTCGTGCGTGCCGCCGAGCACCGTGGGGATGAGGTTCACGAACGACTCGCCTTCGCCGCCCGCTTCGGCCCACGCGAACGCCCACGAGGCGCCTTCGCCCTCGGCGTAGTTCGCGTCGTCGGCGGCCACGTACGATTCGCCCGCGAAGATCGGGCTCAGGTAGCCGTCCACGCCGTCGATGCGCTCGCGCAGGTAGGCTTCCAGCCCGCCTTCGTATTTCCACTGGCGCTTGTCCTTCTTCGCCTCGTCGGTGAGCGAGACTTCGAGGCCGGGGAGGAGCACGGCCTTCGCGCGGAGCAGGAGCTCGAGATCCGCCTTTTTCACCGTGGGCGAATCGAAATACTTGGGATCGGGCCAGGCGCGGACGACGGTGCCGCTCGTGCGCGCTCCCGCCTTGCCGGTCTTCTTGAGCTTCGAGGCGACTTCGCCCCCTTCGAAGCCGATCTCGTACACGGCGCCCTCGCGCGTGACAGTGACTTCGAAGCGCTTCGAGAGCGCATTGGTCACGGACACACCCACGCCGTGCAGGCCGCCCGAGAAGGCGTAGGCGCCGCCGCCTTTCTTGTCGAACTTGCCGCCGGCGTGCAGGCGGGTGAAGACCACTTCGACCGTCGGCGCCTTCTCGACCGGATGCGGTCCCACGGGAATGCCGCGGCCGTCGTCTTCGACGCTTACCGAGCCGTCGGGATGCATCGTCACGTCCAAGTGCTTCGCGTGGCCCGCGAGCGCTTCGTCCGCGGCATTGTCGATCATCTCCTGGACGATGTGCAGCGGGCTGTCGGTGCGCGTGTACATGCCGGGGCGCGCGCGCACCGGCTCCAGGCCCTTGAGGACCTTGATTGATTGCTCGTCGTATTTCATGGGGTTCTAGTTGCCGAGGACTACGAGATGTTCTTTCTTCGCTCCGGCCACGGATGTTAGAGGAATTCCCTCGTCGAAGGTGACGAGGCGGCAATCGTGCGCAACGGCTGTGGATAACAAGGTGGCATTCGCTGTTGCCGGACGCGAGGACGG
>DATBEA010000384.1:0-1806 GCA_036276215.1 Usitatibacter sp. | reverse complement strand
CGGGGTTTTCTTCGGCATCGCGAGACTCCTACGGTCGGTCGAGGGCTTCTATCGACGGCCGGCGCCATGCGAGGAGCGCCAGGCCGGGAAGCCCCATGAGGAAAGAGAGGAAATAGAACACGGGCCACGAGAGGCCGAGGTAGTGCGGCGAGGTAGCGTAGCCCGCAACGGGCCCCACGTACACCCGCCCGAAGGAAGCGAGCGCGGAAAGGAGCGCGTACTGCGTGGCGGTGAATCGATGGTCGCAGAGCGCCATGAGCAGCGCCACGAAGGCCGCCGTTCCCATGCCGCCGGCGAAATTCTCCATCCCGACCGCCACGACCATCACGGGAAAGCTCTTTCCCACCGCTGCCAGCCACATGAACGTGAGATTCGACGCCGCCTGCAAGATTCCGAAGTAGAGGAGCGATTTGTACAGGCCCAGGCGCACCATGAGCCCGCCGCCGAAGAGCGCGCCGGCGAGCGTCGCGGCAAGGCCCATGCCCTTGTAGACGTACGCGATCTCGTCCAGCGAGAAACCCGGCCCGCGCAGGAGGAAAGGCGTGGTGAGGGACAGCGCGAAGGCATCCCCCAGCTTGTAGAGCACGAGGAGCACGAGCAGCCACCCGGCGCCCGGGCGCGAGAGGAATTCGCGAAGCGGCTCCATGAACGCATCGCGAAGCGTGCGCGGCGGCGGCGAGGGCGTGGCGGGCTCGCGACCGAAGAGCGTGGCGAAGAATCCGACCGCCATGAGCGCCGCCATCAAATAGTAGGTGTCGCGCCATCCGAGCGCCGGGATCCAGCCGCTGCCGCCCGCGATGATGAGCGCGAAGGCGCCCGATACGAGCATCGCCGTGCGATACCCCGCCACAGTAAGGCCGCCGGCGAGGCCACGCTGCTCCGGGGTGGAGACGTCCGTACGGTACGCGTCGAACACGATGTCCTGCGAGGCGGAGGCGAAAGCGACCGCGACGGCGAGCACCGCGATCACCCCCAGGTCCTCGCGCGGGGAAAGCGATCCGATCGCCACGATCCCCACCGCGAGCAGGAGCTGCGTCACCGCGAGCCAGCCGCGCCGGCGTCCCAGGAAGGGCGGCACGAAGCGGTCCATGGTCGGCGACCAGAGGAATTTCCACGTGTAGGGGATGCCCACCAGGGTGAAGATGCCGATGGTGGAGAGATCCACGCCCTCGACCGTCATCCAGGCCTGCAGCGTGGTGCCGGTGAGGGCGAGCGGCAGCCCCGACGAGAACGCGAGCAGCAGGATCGCGGCGAGGTTGCGGTCGCGGAAGACCGCGGCGTAGCCCTGCGATTCGACGGAAGGCACGGCGCAAGGATAGCGTAAGCGCCGCGGCCCCGCGCCGACTAAAATGGGTCACTCACAGCCCGAACCTCCACCGACATGGACGCCAAGGACAAACTCGTCAAGACCGAATCCGAATGGAAGGCGCAGCTCTCGCCCGAGGAGTTCTACGTGACGCGCAAGCATGGGACCGAGCGCGCGTTCACGGGCAAGTATCACGCGACGAAGGACAAGGGCACGTACCAGTGCGTGTGCTGCGGCCAGGACCTCTTCCCCTCCGACACCAAGTTCGAGTCGGGCACCGGATGGCCCAGCTTCTGGAAACCGGTATCCGGGGAAGCCGTGGCCGAGAAGGACGACCGCAGCTGGTTCATGACGCGCACCGAGGTGCGATGCTCCCGGTGCGACGCGCACCTGGGCCACGTCTTCGACGACGGGCCCAAGCCCACGGGGCTCAGGTACTGCATGAACTCGGCGGCGCTGGACCTGAAGAAGGATTAAGGCCCGGGGCGACCCGGGCCCCG
>DATBEA010000383.1:0-5270 GCA_036276215.1 Usitatibacter sp. | reverse complement strand
CTGGATGCGCAGGGCGATCTCGCCGCGGTTGGCGATGAGGATCTTTTCGAACACGCGCTACTCGATCGTGAAGAGCGGCTGCCCGTATTCGACCGGCTGGCCGTTCTCCACGAGGATCGCCTTCACGGTGCCCGAGGCGTCCGACTCGATCTCGTTCAGCAGCTTCATCGCCTCGATGATGCACAGGGTCTGGCCCTTGGTGACCGACTGGCCGATCTCCACGAACGAAGGCGCTCCGGGCGAAGGAGCGCGGTAGAACGTGCCCACCATGGGCGACTTGAGCTGGTGGCCCTGGGGCTCCGCCGGGGCCGTGGCCGCGGGCGCCGACGGGCCGCTCGCCGACGGGCCGGGCGCCCCGGGAGCCGCGCCGGGGTATCCCATGGCCTGCAGGGACGGTGCGGCCATGATGACGGGCGCGGCGCCCGCCACCTGCCGGCTGATCCGGACCTTTTCCTCGCCCTCGGTGATCTCGATCTCCCCGATCCCCGACTCCTGGACCAGGTCGATCAGCTTCTTCAGCTTTCTCAGGTCCATGGTCAGGCGGGGGAGCGCAGGTTGCGGCACGCGGCCTCGAGCGCGAGCTCGTAGACCATGGGGCCGAGGCCGGCGATCACCCCGGCCGCGATGTCGGAGAAGTAAGAGTGCTTGCGGAAGGGCTCTCTCGCGTGGACGTTCGACAAGTGCACCTCGATGAAGGGTATCGCGACCGCTGCGAGGGCGTCCCTCAGCGCGACGCTGGTATGTGTAAAAGCCGCAGGATTGATGATGATGTACGCCGTTTCGTCGCTTTTCGCGGCATGGATCCGCTCGATGAGGGGCGCCTCGGAGTTGCTCTGGAGGGTGGTGAGCTGGTGTCCCGCCTTGCGGGCCTGCTCCTCCAGCCGGGCGTTGATGGCATCGAGGGTATCCCTCCCGTAATGCTGGGTTTCACGCTCGCCCAGCAAGTTCAGGTTCGGCCCGTTGATCACCAGGATTTTCGGCATGACCGCGGAGTTTGCCGGAAGTCCCGGGAACATGTCCAGATTTGGACGAAGATCAGGGCAGGGACGCGCAATCGCCGTTCGTGCCAACCCGAGCCAGGCACGAATCGCGCTTCGCTATCTACCCTACCCTTGCCGAAGTGCGCGCTTCGACGATTTTAGCTGGTTTTGAGCGATGTTAACGGCAGTTGCGCGGTTGCGCTTTCGAGTATTGCGTTGAGGGCGGCCTCCGGGTAAGCGCCTACTTTCTGCGCCATCACGCGTCCCGAGGGGTCCAGGACGACGGTGTGCGGCAAGGCGCCGGAAGTATTGCCCAATCGCCGCGAAAGCTCGGAGACATCGTCGCCTCCGACCCATAGCGGGTATGTCACGCCCAGGCCCCGTGCGAATCCCGCGACCTGGCGGGGCTCCTCCGAGGAGAGACCCACGAACTGGACGCCGCGCTGTCCCCAGGCCGCCTGGAGCCGTGAAAACGCCGGCATTTCCTCGCGGCACGGGGCGCACCAGGTGGCCCAGAAATTCACGACGAGGACGCGGCCCTGGAACTGGCCCAGCGAGCGGCTCGCCCCTTGCAGGTCGGTGAATCCGGCCGCAAATACCGCGGAAGGGGCGATGTCCGGGGCGGCGAGCCGCGGTGCCGGGGCGGTGGCGATCCACAGTCCCGTGCCCGCCAAGGCTGCGGCCAAGGCCACCGCCGCGAAGACGAAGCGCTGTGGGCGGGCCTCAACCATCGGGCCGCGACTCCGCCTCGACCCATTGGAGGTACTCGGGAAGGCCCGCCGTCACGGGCCATGCGATGATCTCGGGCAGCTCGTAAGGATGGAGCTCCCGGATGGCGGCCTCGAGCGCGGGGTAGGTTTCGAGGGTGGTTTTCACGAGAACGGGGTGCTCTGGCGCTTCCTCCGGCTTGCCCTGCCAGCGGTAGAAGGACGTCGACGCGGGCAGCACGTTCACGCATGCGGCGACGCGCCGCGCGATGAGCTCGCGCGCGAGATTGAAAGCCGACTCGGAGTCGGGTAGGTTTGTCAGCACCGCGAGGACGGTCACGGGGCGTATCCTGCCGACGGCGGCGTGTTCGCGTTTCGAATGATGGAGGTCGTGCGACAGATGCGGTTGCTTCTGCTGGTCATCTTACTGGCTTTCCCCATCCTGGAGGCGGTGGTCCTCGTGCAGCTTTTCCACACGCTGGGATGGTGGATCCTCGCCTGGGTGGTGCTCGCCGCCTGCGCCGGCATGGCGCTCATCAAGGAGGCTCGCTTCGCGCTGGTCGCGCGCCTGGGCGCCGGGCTGGCCCAGGGCCACTTCTCGCTGGATGCGCTCACCGACAGCGCGCGCGTCGTGATTGCCGGATTGCTGCTCATCTTCCCGGGCGTTGTCTCCGACCTGATCGCCATCACGCTGCTGCTGCTTCCGCGCCGCGCGGCGCAGGAGACGGCCCAGCATCGCCGGCCGGAGGCCACCCTCATCGAGGGCGAATTCCGCCGCACCCGCTGAACTTGCCCGACGACCCGAAGTCCGGGCACGAGGTTCGCCTCGAGCCCAGCGGCCACACCTTCACCGTCGCTCCCGGCGAGACCATGCTCGCGGCGGCGCTGCGCCAGGGGATCGGCCTGCCGTACGGATGCCGCAACGGCGCGTGCGGCGCGTGCAAGGGCGTCCTGCGCTCGGGCGAGCTCGGCTACGACGAGTACCAGGAGCGCGCGCTGCACGCCTCCGAGCGGACCGCGGGCAAGGCGCTCACGTGCTGCACCCACCCGCTCACCGACATTGTGTTCGAGGTGCGCGAGCTCACCGGCGCCAAGGACCTCGCGATCCGCACGATGCCGGCGCGCGTGGAGAGGGTCGAGAAGCCCGCCGAGGACGTGGCGGTGCTCTTCCTCAAGCTACCGACCGGCGAGCGGCTGCAATTCCTCGCCGGGCAATACATCGACATCCTCCTGAAGAGCGGAAAGCGGCGCAGCTTCTCCATGGCCAACCCGCCGCACAACGACCAGCTGATCGAGCTGCACGTGCGCAAGTCGCCGGGGGGCGCCTTCTCGAGCTACGTCTTCGACGAGATGAAGGAGCGCGCCATCCTTCGCTTCGAGGGGCCGCTCGGGACCTTCTACCTGCGCAGCGACGATTCCGGCAAGCCGCTCATCTTCGTGGCCGGAGGCACGGGCTTCGCGCCCATCAAGGCGATCATCGAGCACGCGTTCCACCACGGCGACGACCGCCCGATGGTCCTCTACTGGGGCGTGCGCTCGAAGAAGGACCTCTACATGCCCGGGCTGCCCATCGGCTGGCAGCAGGAGCATCCGCATTTCACGTACATCCCGGTCGTCTCGGACCCCCTGCCCGAGGATGAATGGGCGGGGCGGACCGGATTCGTGCACCAGGCCGTGCTCGACGACTTCACGGACCTCTCGGGCTACCAGGTCTATGCGTGCGGCGCGCCGGGCATGACCGACGTGGCAAGGCAGACGTTCGTCGAACAGCGAGGCCTGCCGGAAGACGAGTTCTACTGCGACGCGTTCACGCCTTCCGTCGATCCGAAGAAATGACGCTCGCGGCTTCCCGCTCGCGCAGCACCTTCCGCTGCACCTTCCCGGTCGTGGTCATGGGAAGCTCCGCCACGAACTCGATCTTCCTCGGCTGCTGGTAGGGCGCGAGATGCTTCTTCACGTGCTCGCGGATCGAGTCTTCGAGCGCGGTCGACGCGGCATGGCCGGGTGCCAGCAGGATGAACGCCTTCACCACCGAGCCGCGCGTCTCGTCGGGCGAGGGCACCACGGCGCAGTTTCCCACCGCCGGATGCTTCACGAGGCAGCTCTCGATCTCCGTGGGACCCACGCGGTACCCCGAGACCTTGAAGATGTCGTCGGCGCGCCCGTGGTACCAGAGGTTGCCGTCCTCGTCGGCGCGCGCCTGGTCGCCGGTGCGGCACCACTCGCCGGAGTATTTCTCGGCGGTCGCCTCGGGCTTGTTCCAGTAGCCGAGGAAGAAAACGGGATCGGGCGTGCCGTCGATCCATGTCCTGCGCAGGGCGACATCGCCCAGCTCCCCGCGCTCCACGGGCTGCCCTGCATCGTCCAGGACCGCGACGAGGTGCCCGGGATAGGGCCTGCCCATGGATCCCGGCTTCACCGGCCAGTGGGTGTGGGAGTTGCCCACGATGTAGTTCATCTCCGTCTGGCCGAAGATCTCGTTCACGGTGACGCCCAGCTCCTCGCGCGCCCATTCGAAGACCGCCGGTCCCAGGGCCTCGCCGCCGCTCATGAGCGAGCGCAGGTCCACGGCGAAGCGGCTCCGCGGATGCGGGAACGCCTTCATCATGAGCTTGAGCGCCGTGGGAAAGAGGAAGGCATTGCGCACGCGGTGGCGCGCCATGAGGTCGAGCGCGCGCTCGGCATCGAATTTCCCGAGGAAGCCCACGATCGCCTGGCCGTGATAGAGCGTGGGCATGAGCGCGTCCCACAATCCTCCCGTCCACGCCCAGTCCGCGGGCGACCAGAAGAGGTCACGCTCCTTCGGGAAGCCGTCGTGGGAATGCTCGAAGCCCGGAAGGTTGCCCAGCAGGGCGCAGTGCGGCAGCAGCGCGCCCTTGGGCGGGCCGGTGGTGCCGCTGGTGTAGATGATCGCGGCGGGATCGTCATGGTGCGTGGCCACGGGCTCGAAGCTTGCCGATGCGCGCGTGAGCAATCCGTGCCACGCGATCACTTCGGGGCCGGCGGCACCGGCCACGCCCACGACGTGCCGAAGCGAGGGCAGGCGCTCGAGCGCGGGCTCGAGGTGCTCGAGCGTGAGCGGATCGACGATCGCGACCGTCGCGCCGCTGTCGGCGATGCGGTATTCGAGCGCCTCGGGGCCGAAGAGGAACGAGAGCGGCACGGCGATCGCGCCCATCTGGAAGCACGCCAGGTAGGTCACGATCGTCTGCGGGCGCTGCGGGAGGATCAGCGCCACCCGATCCCCGCGCGAGACGCCCAGCGCCGCGAGCGCGTTGGATAGCCGGTTGGCGTCCTCGAGCAGGCGCCGGTAGGTCCAGGTTTCGCGCGCGCCCGATTCGTCTTCCCACTCGAGCGCGATGCGCGACGCGTCGCCCGCCCAGCGCCGGCAGGTCCACGCGGCGATGTTGAAATCCGCGGGAACGTCCCAGCGGAATGCTTCGTAGACCTTCCGGTAGCGGTCTCGCGCCAACGAGGCTCCTAGCGCAACGCGGCCTCGATCTCCGCGAACGATTGGGCGACCTCGAAAGTCTGCACCTCCATGCCGAGCTGGCGCGCGACCTGGGAGGCGGAGAAGAGCCCG
>DATBEA010000382.1:0-7878 GCA_036276215.1 Usitatibacter sp. | reverse complement strand
AACGTGCCCGGGCGCGACCACGCCATGGTCGAGCGGCTGAAGGCGGCAGGGGCGATCACGCTCGGCAAGACCAACACGCCCGAGTTCGCGGCGGGCAGCCAGACGTTCAACCCCGTATTCGGCAAGACCCTCAACCCCTGGGACCTGGACAAGACCTGCGGTGGCTCCTCGGGCGGCGCCGCGGTGGCGGTCGCGTGCGGCATGCTGCCATTCGCGGACGGCTCGGACCTCGGCGGAAGCCTTCGCAACCCGGGCAACTTCAACAACGTGGTGGGCCTGCGGCCCACGCCCGGGCGCGTGCCCTATTGGCCGGCCATGGACGTGTGGGGCACGCTCTCCGTGCTGGGCCCGATCGCGCGCACGGCCGGGGATGCCGCGTTCCTGCTTTCCGCGATGGCCGGGCCCGACGCGCGCTCGCCGATTTCGATCGCCGAGCCCGGCGCGCGCTTCGCGCGCCCGCTCGATCGCGATTTCCGCAAGGTGCGTGTCGCGTGGTCGCGCGACCTGGGCGGCCTGCCGGTCGACAAGCGCGTGCTGGAAGCGCTGGCTCCCGCGCGCAAGGTGCTCGAGTCCCTGGGATGCATCGTCGAGGATGCCGAGCCGGACCTCGCGGGCGCCGACGAAGCGTTCAATACGCTGCGCGCGAACTCCTTCGCGATGCGCTACGGCGGGCTCCTCCAGGCCGATCGCGCGCGGATCAAGGACACCGTCATCTGGAACATCGAGAAGGGCCTCGCGCTCGACGGCATTTCCGTGGGCCGCGCGATCGCCCTGCGCTCCGACGTCTATCGCCGGATGCGCGAATTCATGGAGCGCTACGAATTCCTTTGCCTCCCGGTGAACCAGGTGCCGCCCTTCCCGGCCGCGCAGCCCTTCGTGGACTCGATCGACGGCGTGAAGCTCGGTTCGTACGTGGACTGGATGAAAAGCTGCTACTACATCACCGTCACGAGCCATCCGGCGATCTCGGTTCCCGCCGGATTCACGCGCGACGCGAAGCCGCTGCCGGTGGGGTTGCAGATCGTCGGCCGGTATCGCGAGGACTTCGCGGTGCTGCAGCTCGCCCACGCGTTCGAGCAGGAGACGAAGGTCGCCGATGCCATCCCGGCCGTCGCCGCGGCGGCGATGGGCCGGGACCCGATCCGCAAGCCGTGAGTTTCACGGTGAAGCTCGTTCTCGGCGTGGCCGTGGTCTGGCTCGCCCTGGCGCCGCCGCTCTTCACGGATGGCGCGTGCACCGCCGAGTACCAGGCCGAGAACGCACGCCTCGAAGCCGGGCGCGACTCCATAGGGACTTCGGTCGCGGCCGACGGCTGGTACAGCTCGCGCGGCGTGCCGCATGCGGTGTTGAGCGTGGACGAGTGTCGCCACAGGAAGCCGCGAAACCTCCCGGGCTGCGGCGAGGGCATCACGCTGGTCGCGAAGGTGCCGGTGACGAACCTCGTGTGCCGGATCTACCGGGACGACGAGATCGCGGTCACGCTGCAGTACGACGCGAGGGATCGCCTCGCGCGCCGGTATGTGGAGATGAACCCGTTCAAGTCGCTGCCGCTCCCGTGGGGCGGCGCGCTGCACTGGGCGCGCTAGCCCTTCGTGCCGCGCGCCCTTTCGATGGCGGCTTTGGCCAGCAGCCAGGCGTCGAGATCCCGCCTCAGCAACTCTTCGAGCGATTCCTTCATGGTGGCCTCGCGTCCCATTCGATGCCCGACCCGTCGGATGGCGGGGCGTCATGGAAGCAGGTTAAGGGGCGCGAGGCTCATGGCATGAGCCACCCTCAGGCGCGGCGAGGCGGGCGATAGGCTAAGCTCGCCGGCAAATGGCCGCGCTCTTCCGCTTGCGCATGCTCACCGGCGTCCTCGTCGCGGCGAGCGTCGTGGCGACGCTGCCCGTGCTCACCCATGACGATTCGGTCGTGGAAGCGCTGCTCATCGGGCGGATCGGCTCCGCGCCGTTCCAGGACATCCTGTCGGGGGAAGCGTGGCGGCTCGTCACGCCGATCTTCGTCCACTTCGGCGTGCTGCACATCCTCTTCAACATGATGTGGCTGTGGGACCTGGGCGGGGCGCTGGAGGCGCTGAAGGGCCGCGCATTCCTGGGGGCCTTCGTGGTGGCGACGGGAATCGCGTCCAACGTCGCGCAGTACGCGCTCACCGGCTCACCGCTTTTCGGCGGCATGTCCGGCGTGGTCTACGGGTTGCTCGGGTACGCGTGGATGCAGTCGCGCTTCAACCCGACCTTCGGCCTCGCATTGCACACGTCCACCGTCACGATGATGCTCGTGTGGTATGTGCTCTGCTGGACGGGCATGCTGGGACCCATCGCGAACTGGGCGCACACGGCCGGGCTCGCGATGGGCGTAGCGTGGGGATTCCTCGCGGCGCAGAGGCGGCGGAACCGGTGACCCGGGTTTAGCTGCCCGGTTCCTTGTTCTGGCCATCCCCCTCGGGCGCCGGTGGGGGCGCCGAGGCGGCTTCCTTCTGCTTTCGCTTGTCTTCCTTTTTCTGCTTCTTGGCGAGCTCGCGCTGGCGCTTCTGGAAGGCGTAGTTCGGCTTCGCCATCAGGCCGGCCGGATCTTGCTCGCGGCGGGACCCTTCTGGCCCTGGGTCGGTTCGTACTCGACCTTCTGGCCTTCCTTGAGGGACTTGAATCCGGTGCCCTGGATTTCACTATGGTGGGCGAACAGATCCTTGCCGCCATCATCCGGCGTGATGAAGCCAAAACCCTTCGCGTCGTTGAACCACTTGACGGTACCTTTTGCCATTTTCCTGATGTCCTTAGGGGTGGGAACGGGGAATTACAAGCGAAGGGTACACCCAAGTCACAAAACGTCACATCGAGGTGTCGGGGACGCCGCATCCTACCGGCACCGCGCGGCTCGCCGCGCAACGCGCAACAGGAGGAGAAATGCGACGGATTCGGGTGTTCATCGCGCTCGCCACGACGGCGATTTCGGCCGCGGCGGCGGGCAGTCCCGAGGGGCGCTGGACGGGCGTGGCACGAGTCCCCGATCGCCCGCTCACCCTGGTCGTGGATCTCGCGAAGGATTCGGCGGGCGCATGGATCGGGTCGCTCACGATTCCCGGCCTGGACGTGAACGGCGCGTCCCTGGGCTCGATCTCCGTGACGGGAAACGACGTTTTGTTCGATTCCGGCGGCGCGCTGGGCGTCCCTCCCGACGGCCCCGCCACGTTCAGGGGCCGCCTCGAGGGGGACACCCTGGCCGGCGAGCTGCGGCAGGCGGGCAATGCCGCGCCCTTCACGCTGAAGCGCATCGGCGATGCGCAGGTGGACCTCACCACGCGCAGCAAGCCCGTCGCCGATTCCACCCAGGGCCGCTGGGTAGGCGAGTACGAGATGGGCGGCTACCCGCGGCAAGTGACCGTCGACATCGCCAACGAGGGGCTCGCTACGCCGCGCGTGGATTTCGTCGTCGTCGGCAAGGCCACCACCAAGCTGCCCATCGATTTCGTGGCCGAGCAGGACGGCGTGCTGCGCATCGAATCGCGTCCCTACCGCATCACCTTCGAGGGCCGCGTTGCCGCCGATCGCATCGTGGGCAGCATCGAGGCGGGCCCCGTCGAGGTGCCGCTCGTGCTGCGCCGCTCCGTGGAGAAAACATCATGAGGGCCTTCCTCGTCCTTCTCATGGCCGCCGCCGCGATTCCGGGCGCCGCGCGCGCCGAGCCGATGTTCCGCGGCGACGCACGGCATTCGGGTGTCTACGATGCGCAGGGTCCGCGGGAATTCCACCGCGTGCGCTGGGCCTTCCCGACCGGCAACCGGGTGGTTTCCTCGCCGGTCATGCAGGGCGGCATCGTCTACTTCGGAAGCGACGACGGCAGCGTCTACGCGGTGGACGCGGAAAGCGGACGCCAGCTCTGGCGCCACGCGACCCAGGGTCCGGTGCCCTCCACGCCCGCCGTCGCCGGCGACACGGTCTATGTGGGCAGCTACGACGGCCGCTTCTACGCGCTCGACGCGCGCACCGGGGCCACGCGCTGGAAGTTCAGGACCGAAGGCGAGCGGCGCTTCGAGGCGAAGGGCCTTCATGGCGCGACCCCCTCGGGGCAGACGTACTTCGACACCTTCGACATCTACCTGTCGAGCCCGGTCGTGGCGGGCGACGCCGTGTACTTCGGAAGCGGTGACGGGCACCTCTATGCACTCGACCGCACCGACGGGACGCTGCGATGGAAATTCCACACGGGCGACGTCGTGCACGCCTCGCCGGCCTACGCCGACGGCGTGCTGTATTTCGGCAGCTGGGACAGCTACTTCTACGCGGTGGATGCGAAGACCGGCCAGGAGAAGTGGCGCTTCCACGGCGGGGAGGACCCGGTGATCCACAACCAGGTGGGATTCCAGGGCTCGGCCGCCGTGGTGGACGGCGTGGTCTACGTGGGTTGCCGCGATTCCAACATCTACGCGCTCGACGCGGCCACCGGCAAGGAGAAGTGGCGCATCTACAACGGCGGAAGCTGGGTCATCACGTCGCCCGCGGTCACCGACGGCAAGGTGGTCTTCGCCACGTCGGACACTTCGCTCTTCCATGTGGTCGAGGCGCAGACCGGCAAGGCGATCGCGAAGCAGCAGGGCAAGGCCTACATGTTCGGCTCGCCCGCGGTGGCTCGCGGCGTCGTCTACCAGCCTGTGATGAACGGCACGCTGCAGGCCCGTGACCTCGCCACGGGCGACCTGCTGTGGGAATACCGAACCGAGGCCTCGCGGGAGAACGCGGCGTGGGCGCTCACCGCGGAGGGCAGGATCAACGGTCCCATGCTGTACCGCTCGAGCAACGGCGAATCGAACATCGTGGCGGGCGCGCGCCAGTTCGCCATCGGCGCGATGTTCTCTTCTCCGCTGGTGGCGGACAACACGGTGTACGTGGGGAGCACGGACGGCTTCATGTACGCGTTGGAGTAGCCTAGCGCGGCATGGAGCACGTGATGGTTTCCGGCTATTCCAATGGCCGGATCCTGGAGGCGATTCGCGGCCGCGGCTACGAGGACCGCGTGAAGGTCCTCGCGCAGGGCGATTCGTGGTTCGCTTTCCCGCTGCCGGTCGTTGGCGGCGCGCGCAACCTCGTCGAGGCGATCTCCACGAGGGAGCCGACCGTCGCGATCGACCTCGCGATCGTGGGCGACACCGCCGAGAACATGGCGCAGGGCGAGCGCCACGCGCAGCTGCGGTCGATCCTCGCGGGAGGCGCGGGCGAGGAAGCGATCCCGGTCGCGGCGATCCTCCTCAGCGCGGGCGGCAACGACCTCATCGACCGCATCGGCGACCTCGTGGGCACGCTCACCCGTTCCGCGAGGCGCGCCGCGCCGGGGCGGGCGGTCGCGCGGGTCCTGGAGGCCGTGAGCTCGGCAGAGGCGCTCGCGATCTACGACGACGTGATCGACCACGTGCGAACGATCATCGCCGCCCGCGACGGCGGCCCGAGCGCGGGCGCTCCGGTGATCGTCCATGGGTACGCGCACGTGACGCCGCGCGACGCGCCGGCGCTGCGCTTCCCTTTCAAGGTGGGGCCGTGGATCTGGAAGCGGCTGGCGCCGCTGGGCTACACGCAGGCCGAGCAGCAGGAGATCGCGCGGCGCGTGATCGACACGTTCAACGCGAGGCTCTCCGGGCTTCGCGACGACGGGCACGCGATCCACGTGCTGGACCTGCGCCCGCTTCAGGAACCCGGCGGCCCCCTGCCGGTGGCCGATCCCTCCTGGCTCGAGCCCACCCGGTACTGGCACGACGAGATCCACCTCGACTCGGCCGGATGGGACTGCGTGGCCTCCCGTCTCTACGACCCCCTGCTCGACGCGCTCCTTTAGCGGGGGTTTGCGGTGCCCAAGGCTCGGGACTATGATCGGGCCGCAGTCCAAAAAACCATAACTCCACCGGGGGCAACCAAGATGAACAAAATGGGCAAGGTGCCCCATGCCGTTGCACGGGCATTGGGGACGGGAGTCGTATTTTCGATCGCCGCGATGCCGGTCGCGGCCCAGCAGGTGACTCACGAGCGGGTGGAAGTCACCGGCTCTAACATCAAGCGCATCGAGGGCGAGAGCGCCCTTCCCGTCACCATCATCACGCGCGGCGACATCGAGCGCATGGGCGCGACGAAGACCGAGGACATCCTGAAGCGCATCACCGCGAGCACGGCGATGTACTCGGATACGACGCAGGGCGTGGGCTACGCGGTGTCGAACGCCAACCTGCGCGGCATCGGCGCGAGCTCCACGCTGGTGCTGCTCAACGGCCGGCGGCTCGCCAACCACGCGTTCGGCAGCGTCGGCGGCTTCAACGCCTCGGCCAACGCGGTCGACTTGAACAGCATCCCGCTCTCGGCCATCGAGCGGGTCGAGGTGCTGCGCGACGGGGCATCCGCGGTGTACGGAACGGACGCGGTGGGCGGCGTGATCAACTTCATCACGCGAACCGACTACCGCGGCGGCGAGGCGTCGTTCATGTACGGCAATACCCAGGACGACATCGGCGGGAGCGAGCAGGGCGTGCAGGTCGCCTTCGGGATGGGCGACCCGGCGAAGGACCGCTACAACCTGCTGCTCACGGGGCACTTCCAGTACAACGAGCACGTGAAGGCCATCGACCAGCAGCTCTATGCGCGCGCCAACAACATCGAGGGCGCCACATATCCCACGTCCTTCCGCGCGTATCCGGGCCGCCTCATGGATTTCGGCTTCAGCCCCGGGGCGTACGTGGGAACGCTCACCAACAACAGCACCCTCGCGCCCTGCGACCCCGCCTTCACGACGCTCCAGGTCGCGGGCACCACGCCTTCGGGCGATCCGGCCATCCGTTGCCGCGGCATCTACGCCGCGTACCTCGACAACCTGCCCGACAGCCACAAGACGGACGTCTTCGGGCGCTTCACCTACGAGGTGAGCCCGTCGAGCCAATTCTTCTTCGAGGGCTCGTTCGCGCGCAACCACAACATCGGGCGCATCGCGCCGGTGCCGATCGACCAGACCGCGGCGCACATCCGCCCCGACGGCACGCAGCCCAATATCCTGCTGCCGCTCACCAGCCGATACGCGCCGACCGCGCTCATCCAGCAGCTGGGCTTCAACCTGGGCGACGTCGGCACGCCGGGCTTCCTCGAGATCGCCGTGCGCTCGGCCGACGCGGGCAACCGCATCAACGACATCACCGCAGACCAGACCCGCTTCTCCTCGGGATTCAAGGGCACGGTCGCGGGATGGGACTACGACACGGCGCTCACCTATGCCCAGGCGAGCGACAAGCTCTCCGTCACGGGATACATCCAGGAGCAGCGCTACATCGCCGCGCTCGCGACGGGCAACCTGAACCCGTTCGGCCCGAACGACGCGGTGGGCCAGGCCCTCCTGGACGGCGCCAAGATGGAAGGCGACATGCGCAAGTCCACCAGCACCATGACCGAGGTGGACGGAAAGCTCTCCCGCGACGTCTTCGCGATGGCGGGCGGGGCCGCGGCGGTCGCCTTCGGCGTGGACTTCCGGCGCGAGGAGATCGACGACAAGGCCGTGAATGCCGACTACGGCGCGGGCCTGCACATCGGTGGCGAGGGAACCGTCCCGAACACGCAGGCGAGCCGCAACGTGGGCGCGCTCTTCGCGGAGCTGAACCTGCCGTTCACGAAGGAGCTCGAGGTCACCGGCGCGGTGCGCTACGACCACTACAGCGACGTGGGATCCAAGGCGAGCCCGCAGGTGCGCGCGCGCTGGACGCCGTCCAAGCAGGTGCTGCTGCGCGCCTCGGCCGGCAAGGGATTCCGCGCGCCGTCGCTTTGGGACCTGCACAGCCCGCCCGCGTTCGGCAACTCCGCGAACGCCGTCACGGACCCGGGATGCCCGCCGCAGCTCATCGCGGACGAGGACGCGCGT
>DATBEA010000381.1:0-7003 GCA_036276215.1 Usitatibacter sp. | reverse complement strand
TCCGCGCGCTGCCGCAGTACTCGTGGTTCTACCGCGCGATCGTGCTCGCGACGTTCACGCTGACCGTGGTGTTCGACCTCACCGTGGCGGTCGAAGCGGGGCTCGTGCTCTCGAGCCTCTTCTTCATCTACCGCATCTCGTCGATCACGACAGTCGAGCCCCTCGCCCTGCCGCCGGGCTACGCCGAGCGCGCAGGCCGGCGCGTGGGCGCCTGGGAGATCTTCGGCTCGATCTTCTTCGGCTCGGTCACCAAGCTCGAGGCGCTGCTCGACCCGGCGAGGACGCTGCCCGAAGTGGTGATCCTCGAGATGCACAAGGTGATCAACTGCGACACGACGGGCCTCGACGCGCTCCAGAACCTGCACGCCGCCCTCGGCCGGCGCGGCGGACGGCTGATCCTGGTGGACCTGAACGAGCAGCCCGCCTCGCTCCTCGAGCGCTCGGGCTTCGCCCAGGTCCTGGGCCGCGGCAACCTCTTCCCGAACCTCGAGGCCGCCCTCGAGGACGTGCTCCCGGGGGCGGCGTGATCACCATCCACCATTTGTCCACGTCCCGCTCCGAGCGCATCGTCTGGCTCGCCGAGGAATTGGCCATTCCCTACCGCATGGCGTGGCACCAGCGCGAGGCCAACGGCGCGGCGCCGCCCGCGCTTCGCGAGCTGCACGCCCTGGGCAAGGCCCCGGTCATCGAGGACGGCGGCCTCGTGCTCGCCGAGTCGGGCGCGATCGTCGAATACATCGTGCAACGCCACGGCGCGGGGCGCCTCGCCGTGGCGCCCGGCGCGGCCGAATATCCCGGCTACCTCTACTGGATGCACTTCGCCGAGGGAAGCCTCATGACGCTCATGCTCATCGCGCTGGTGCTCTCGCGCGTCCCGGAGGCGAGGGACGGTCCCGTGCAGAAGCGCATCTCCACGCGGCTCGCGGACATGCTGCGCTTCGTGGACGAGCGTATGGCGGGGCACGCGTGGTTCGGGGGCGGGTCGTTCACGGCGGCCGATGTCATGATGAGCTTCCCGTTGACCACCATGAATCGATACCTCGACGTCGACCTGTCGGGCCATGCGAACATCGCGGGATGGCTCGAGCGCATCGCGGCGCGGCCTGCCTACGCGAAGGCGATGGCGATCGCCGGCCCCGACGCGAAACGCCCGGAGGCGGCCGCATGACCACGTTGAGAAAGCTCTTCGACAAGAACCGCGCGTGGGCCCATCGCATCAGCGGCGACGACCCGCAGTTCTTCCGCAAGCTCTCGCGCCTGCACGCGCCGGAGTACCTGTGGATCGGCTGCGCCGACAGCCGCGTGCCCGCCAACGAGATCGTGGGCCTGCTGCCGGGCGAGATGTTCGTGCACCGCAACGTGGCCAACATGGTGGTGCACACGGACCTGAACTGCCTTTCGGTGATGCAGTACGCCGTGGACGTGCTCAAGGTGAAGCACATCATCGTCGTGGGCCACTACGGTTGCGGCGGCGTGCGGGCGGCGCTGCAGAAGCGCCGCCTGGGCCTCATCGACAACTGGCTTCGCCACCTGCAGGACGTGCACACGAAGCACTCGAACGACATCGACTCGCTGCGCGACGTCGCCGCGCAGGTCGATCGCCTTTGCGAGCTGAACGTGGTCGAGCAGGTCGCCAACGTCTGCCAGACCTCGATCGTGCTCGACGCCTGGGAGCGCGGCCAGCCGCTCACCGTGCACGGATGGGTCTACGGCCTGCACGACGGGCTGCTGCGCGACCTGGGCATGACGGCGTCCAATCCCGCCCAGGCGGCCACCGCTTACCAGGCGTCGCTCGCCTCACTCTAGGCGCGTGGCCGTCGACGCGGCTCGCGGCGGGCGGAGCGCATTTGCGAGGGCGAAGAGCGCCAGCGCCACGACCGCCGCCGCGAACTCGCGAGCCGTCGCGTCGATGTTGCCCTGGCGAGTGACGAAGTAGCCGGCCACGATCGCGGGCAGCCCCATCGCGAGATACGAGACCACGAAGGCCACCGAGAGCACGCCGGCGCGCTCGTGGGGAGCGGCCTCGCCGGCGATCGAGCGGATCGCGCCCTGGAATGCCGCGCCGAAGCCCGCGCCGGCGATGGCGGTGCCCGCGAAGAACGCGGCCGGCGAGTGCGACGAAAGCGAAGCGACCGCGACCGCCACGCCCGCGACCAGCGCCGCGGCACCGGCCACGCCGAGGTTGCGCGCCGATGCATCGCGCATCAGCACCGTGGTGACGGCCGCGGCGGCGGCGAGCACGAAGAGGGTCAGGCCGCCCACGAGAAGCGAGCCGCCGCCCACGAGCCCGCGCACGAGCGTGGGGCCGAGCGATGCGTAGAAGCCCGCCACCGCCCATGCCGACACCAACGCGGGGATCGCGAGCAGGAGCGCCGCGCGGGGCCGCGCGGCAAGCGCGAGGCGCGGCTTGAGCGACGCGATCGCTCCGGCGCGGCGAGCGCTGGTTTCGGCCATGAGCCACACGCCCACGCCTTGCAGCACGAAGATCGCGCCGAGCAATGCATAAACGAGATGCGTGGGCTGCGGAAGGTATTGCGCCATGGCGCCCGCGAGGATCGCGCCCAGCCCCGTCCCGATGGGTGGCGTGATGGCATTGGCGATGGGGCCATGCGCCTTGTGCAGGTCGAGAAGGCCCGCACCCACCGCGGCTACCGCGGCGCCGGCCGAGAGCCCCTGGACCACGCGCGCGACGAGGAGGTCGCCCACCCCGCCGGCCGAGATGAAGAGGCCCATGGCGGCAAGCTGCGCGGCGATCGCCCCGAAGAGGACGGGCCGCCGGCCGATATGGTCCGAGAGCCTTCCCGCGACCAGCAGCGCGGCGAGGACCGCGAGCGCGTATACCCCGAAGACGAGCGTGAGCATCGTGGCCGAGAAGCCCCACCGGGACTGGTACAGCGAATAGAGCGGCGTGGGGGCGCTCGATCCGGCGAGGAAGGAGACCGTGATCGACGCCTGGAGGTAGAAGGCCGCTTTCGGCGAGAGCCGGGCTCGCGCGGTGGGCGGGGCCGGCGGGGCGGCGAGGGGCAATGCAGAGGGAACACAGCTCACGGAAGGCTCCAGGGATGAACAGACAGGTCTGTCTGGATGACTTGCATCATACAGACCTGTCTGTTAATGTCAAGCCATGGAAACCAAGGCGCCCTACACAGTCCCTCGCTCCGCACGTGAGCGCTTGCTCGCAGCCGCCGAGCAGCTCTTCTACGAAGAAGGCATCGGCAGCGTGGGAATCGACCGGATCATCGAGCGGGCCGGGGTGGCCAAGGCCTCCCTCTACGACGTCTTCGGCAGCAAGGACGAGCTGGTCCGCTCCTATCTCGCCGGGCGCCTGGAGCGGCGCAAGGCGCGCCTCGCCGAGCGGCTTGCGCGGCTGCGCACGCCGCGCGAGCGGCTCCTCGGTGTCTTCGACGCGCTCGCCGACTTCATCGCCGAGCCGGGCTTCCGCGGCTGCCCCTTCGTGCGCGCCAGCACGCAGACGAAGGACTCGAGCAGCGCTCGCCAGGTGTGCGTGGAATCGCGCGAGTGGACCCTCGAGCTCTTCCACGAGCTCGCGCGGGAAGCGGGTGCCGCGCACCCGAAGAAGCTCGCCCGCCAGCTCGTGCTCCTCTACGACGGCGCGATCACCTCGGCGCAGATGGACGGCGACTCGCAGTCCGCCGCGACCGCGCGCGCCATGGCCGCCGCGATCGTCGACGCGGAGATCGGCGCCAGGCGTTGAGCCCGCGCTCGCGCGCGCATCGCCACCACGAGCGCCACAGCCTCGAGCGCGTGGGCTGGCTGCGCGCGGCGGTGCTGGGTGCCAACGACGGCATCGTCTCGACCTCCAGCCTCATCCTCGGCGTGGCCTCCGCGCAGGGCTATGAAAGCAGCGTGCTCCTCGCCGGCGCGGCGGGCGTGGTGGCGGGCGCCATGTCCATGGCCGCGGGCGAATACGTCTCGGTGCATTCGCAGCAGGACCTGGAGTCCGCGGCGCTCGCCGAGGAGCGCGAGGAATTGAAGGAAGACGCCCAGGGCGAGCACGAGGAGCTCACGGCGATCTACGTGCGGCGGGGCCTGGAGCGCGATCTCGCCGAAAAGGTGGCCACGCAGCTTTCCGCGCACGACGCGCTGGGCGCCCATGCGCGCGACGAGCTCGGGATCACCCGCACGCTCAAGGCTCGCCCGCTCCAGGCGGCCGTGGCCTCGGCGGTGAGCTTCGCCACGGGCGGGGTGCTGCCCCTTGTGGTCGCGTGGCTCGCGCAGTCCTCGCATCCGATTCCCTGGGTCGCCGGGGCGGCGCTGGTCCTCCTCGCGATCCTGGGCGCCGTTTCCGCGAAGGCGGGCAACGCGCCGGTGGCCCCGAGCGTGGCGCGCGTGGTCTTCTGGAGCGCCTTCGCCATGGCCGTGACTTCCGGCGTGGGGATGCTCTTCAGCGGCCAGGCGTGAGATCCGCTCACAGGTTTTGCTAGTTAAATTCGATTGCGCCGCTGCCGGGCCGCCCCTAGGATGACCCGATGTACACCCTCCATATCGGCAACAAGAACTACTCTTCCTGGTCGCTGCGGCCCTGGATCCTGCTCACCGAGCTCGGCATCCCGTTCCAGGAGCGGCTGCACGTGTTCGGCCCCGGCTTCACGGCGAAGACCGAAGGCGGATCGCCGAGCGGCAAGGTGCCGGCGCTGCGCGACGGCGAGCGCATGGTCTGGGACTCGCTCTCGATCGCGGAGTACGTGGCGGAGAAACGGCCGGGCGTATGGCCCGCGCACGCGGACGCACGCGCGTGGGCACGCAGCGCCGCCGCGGAGATGCACAGCTCCTTCGGCACCCTGCGCGAGATCTGCTCGATGAGCTGCGGAGTGCGCATCAAGCTGCACTCCGTTCCCGAGAATCTCCAGCGCGACCTGGACCGCCTGGCCGAGCTGTGGACCGACGGGCTCACGCGCTTCGGCGGGCCCTTCCTCGCGGGCAAGTCGTTCGGCGCGGTGGATGCGTTCTTCTGCCCGGTGGCCTTCCGCGTGCAGACCTACGGCTTGCAGCTGCCCAAGCCGTGCATGGACTACGTCGAGCGCCTGCTGGGCCTCGAGGGCATGAAGCGCTGGTACGACGCGTCCTTGAAGGAGCCTTGGCGCGACCTGCCCCACGAGCAGGACACGGCGCGTTTCGGACGCACGGTGAGCGACCTTCGCCTGCCCCTGAAGGCGCCGGCGACGGCTTAAACCCTAGGCCGATTCCAGGAGCGCCACGGTGCCCACGCCGCCGTCGGCGCAGATCGACACGACGGCGCGCTTGCCCGCGCCCATGGCCGCGAGCTCCTTCACCGCCTGCGAAAGGATGCGTGCGCCGGTCGCGCCGAACGGGTGGCCGATCGCCACGCTCCCGCCGTTGGGATTGAACCTGTCCCACGGAAATTTCCCCAGCGGCATGTCCACTTCGGCCTTTTCGCGCACGAACGATTCGTCCTCGAGGGCGGTGACGTTGCACAGCACCTGTGCCGCGAAAGCCTCGTGGATCTCCCAGAGATCGATGGCGCCGTAGGCGAGGTTGTTCCGCGCGAGGAGCCGCGGGATCGCGTAGGCCGGCGCCATCAGCAGGCCCTCGTGGAAGATGTCCACGGCGGCGATCTCCCAGTCGACGAGCTTCGCCCTCGGGCGATTTCCCGGCGCGCGCGCGAGCCCCGCGTCGTTCGCGACCCAGACGGCCGCGGCGCCGTCGGTGAGCGGCGAGGCGTTGCCCGCGGTGATGGTGCCGCGCCCGCTCGCCCGGTCGAACGCGGGGCGAAGCGACGCGAGCTTTTCCGCCGAGGAGTCGGCGCGGGGGATGCCGTCCCTGGCCATGGCTTCGACCGGCACCACGAGGTCATCGAAGAAGCCCGAACCCATCGCGGCCACGGCGCGCCTGTGGGACTGCAGCGCGATGCGGTCCTGGTCGGAACGCGCGATGTTCCACTGCTTCGCCATCTCCTCGCAGTGCTCGCCCATGCTCTTGCCCGTCGCACGGTTGGCCACGCTCGGGATGTGCAAGCCGAAATCCTTCCAGCGGAACTCACCCAGGCGATCGGCGCGCTCGCCGAAGGTGCGCGCCTGGGACATGCGGCGGATGAAATCGGACAGCCCCTGCCGCAAGCCGATCTGCACGCGGCTCATGCTTTCCACGCCGCCGCACATCGCGAGGCTCACGTCGTGGCCCAGCATGCCCGCGGCCTCGAACACGGCGACCATGCTGGTCGAGCATGCGAGCACCGTGGAGAACGCAGGAGTGGCCGGATCGAGCTTCGCGTCGATCACCAGCTCGCGCGCGATGTTGCTCCAGCCGAGGTTCGGCGCGACCGTTCCCCACACGACGAGGTCGGGACGCGCACTGGCGGCAAGCTGCGCGGCCATGGCCTTCGCCACCGGAACCGAGAGGGCGACCGCGTCCAGGCCGCGAAGCGGGCCGTCCACGCGGGCGAATGGGGAGCGCAGTCCGCTCACGAGCCAGGTGGCCATGATTCACAAACCTTTCACGATTGCGGCGCCGCGATCCGCGAAAATGGGATCATCGGCCGCAGAGGAGAATGGAATTATGATCCGTTCGATCGCCATTGCGCTCTTTTGCGTCTCGGCGGCGTCACTCGCGCCGCTTCCCGCACGCTCCGTGCGCCTCGACCCCGGCGGCCTCGGCCAGGCGCTCATCTATCCCTACTACACCGCACGGTCTGCCAACGGCAATTCCTGGACCACGGCTTTCACCGTGGTCAATACGCGCGAGAAGCCCAAGGTCGTGAAGGTCCGCTTCCGGGAAGGCAAGCACGCGCGCGTCGTGTGGGAAGCGAACGTCTACCTGGGGCCCAGCGACGTGTGGACGGCAGGCGTCGTGCAGGGCTCGGACGGAGCCGCGCACCTCGTGAGCTCCGATACCTCCTGCATCGACCCGCCGCATCCGGGAACCCGGGATGCGGGCGCCTTCTCCACGGCGTCGTTTACCGGGAGCGCCGCCGACGGAGCCGGAGCCGGCGTCGATCGCACGCTGGAAGGCTTCTTCGAGGTGA
>DATBEA010000380.1:0-9451 GCA_036276215.1 Usitatibacter sp. | reverse complement strand
CCGCTTGGGAGCGCTCGCCCGCGCGAACACCGAGGTGGCCGCCGCGATCGACATCGCGCTCGCGGCCTTCAACGGACACGCGGGCGAGCCGGACACGTTCGACGCGCTGCACGAGCTCCTCGAACGCCAGGCCTTTCGCGTGGCGTATTGGCGAGTGGCGCAGGATGAAATCAACTACCGGCGCTTCTTCGACATCAACGACCTCGCCGCGCTTCGCCAGGAGCACGACGCCGTCTTCCGCCTGACGCACCGGTTGGTGGTGGAGCTCGTGAACTCGGGCGCCGTGGATGCGCTGCGCGTGGACCATCCCGACGGCCTCTACGATCCCAAGGAGTATTTCCGGAAGCTCAACGAGGCGTGCGCGCGGCCCGTGTACCTCGTGATCGAGAAGATCGTGGCGCCTTTCGAGAACGTGCCCCGCGACTGGGCGGTTCACGGAACGACCGGATACCGTTTCGCCAACGTCGTGAACGGGCTCTTCGTGGATCCGGCGGTGGAATCGCGCATCACGCGCACTTATCACGGGTTCATCGGCTCGGACCGTTCCTTCGACGAGGAGACCCGCATCGCGAGGCGCCTCGTGCTGCGCACGGCGCTCGCGAGCGAGCTCACGGTCATCACGAGCCGGCTCGCGCGCATCGCCAAGGCCGACCGCATCACGCGCGACTTCACCTTCAACACGCTGCGCGACGGCCTGGCCGACGTGATGTCGGCTTTCCCGGTCTACCGCACCTACATCGACGACGACGTGCACGCGGAAGACCGGCGCTACATCGAGTGGGCGGTCACGCGCGCGCGCTCCGAGAGCCTCGCCGCCGACGTGAGCGTCTTCGACTTCATCCGCGATGCGCTCACGCGCGACCTGCCCGCGCGCACGCCCGCGCTCGCCGCCGCGATCCGGCAATTCGCGCGCAAGGTGCAGCAGCTCACCGCGCCCGTGATGGCCAAGGGCATCGAGGACACGGCCTTCTATCGCTACGTGCGCCTCGTGTCGCTGAACGACGTGGGAGGGGACCCGTCGGAGTTCGGCTTCCCGGTGGCGCGCTTCCACCGCGCGAGCACGCACCGCGCGCGCTACTGGCCGCACACGATGCTCGCCACCTCGACCCACGACAACAAGCGCTCGGAAGACGTGCGCGCGCGCATCGACGCGTTGACCGAGATGCCCGCGGGATGGCGCCTGCAGCTGCAGAAGTGGAGCCGCATGAACGACGCGCGCAAGGCGATGGTCGAGGACACGCCCGCGCCGTCGCGCAACGACGAGTACCTCCTCTACCAGGTCCTGCTGGGCTCGATGCCGATGAAGGCCGGGCGCGCGCAGATGGCGGACTATCGCGAGCGCATCGTGGAGTACATGCGCAAGGCCGGGCGCGAGGCGAAGCTGCGCACCAGCTGGGCGAACGTGAACGAGCCTTACGAGGCGGCGACCGCGGCGTTCATCCGCGAGCTTCTCGACGACTCGCATCCGAATCCCTTCCTCGACGACCTGCGCGCCGCGCTGCAGCCGGTCGCATGGCTGGGCGGCATCAACAGCATCGCCATGATGGCGGTGAAGCTCACCTCGCCCGGCGTGCCCGACATCTACCAGGGAAACGAGACGCTGGATTTTTCCCTGGTGGATCCGGACAACCGGCGCCCCGTGGACTACGCGAAACGGCGCGAGATGCTGGAGGCGCTGCGTGCGCTGGGCGATGCGCCGGGGCCCGCGCTCGCGAGGGTCTTCGCGGATCCCAACGACGGCCTGGGGAAGATGTACGTCGCCTGGCGCCTCCTCCAGCTACGCGCCGAGCGCGAGACCCTCTTCAAGTCCGCCGGCTACACGCCCGTGCGGGTCACGGGCGCCGGCGCCCGCAACATCGTCGCCTTCGCGCGCCGCCACGAGGACGGCGTGGTGGTCACAGTCGCGCCGCGGCTCACCTCGGCGTTGGGCGTGGAGCCCGGCGTCATGCCCATGGGCGCGATCTGGGGAGATACGCGCCTGCACCTGCCCTTCCTCGATGAAGGCGCCACGCTGAGAGACGCGATCGGCGGCGTCTCCCACACGCTCGAGGACCGCTCCTTGCCGGTCGCCGCGATGCTCGCCTGCGCGCCGGTCGCGGTCCTTTCGCGCTAACCCGCGGCGTTGCCGCGCGCGCGCTCCAGCTCGCGGTCCATCTCGGCCTGCGCCCAGAGCCAGTCGTCCTCGAGCCGGGCGGTGCGCTCGGAGATCTCCGCGCGGCGGCGCATCGCCGCCTGCATTTCCTCGCGGCGCGATTCCTCGTAGGCCTCGGGTGTCGCGAGCCAGGCCTCGGTGCGCGAGCCTTCGGCCTGGAGCTCGGCGAGCTCGCCCTCGATCTCGGCGAGCTTCTTCTCGAAGGGCTTGCGTGCCTGCGCCTCGCGCTGGCGTTGCGCGGCCTCGACGCGGCGCTCCTCGCGGCGGTTGGGCGCCGCGCCCTCCCGCGCTTCGCCCACGCCGTCGCGCGCACGGTGGTACGCCTTCGACCACGCCTTGTAGTCGTCGAGATCTCCCTCGAACGGCCCCACGCGCCCGTCGGCCACGAGCATCCACTGGTCCGTGGCCGCCGCGAGCAACGCCCGGTCGTGCGCCACCACGATGAGCGCGCCCTCGAAATCCGTGAGCGCCTGCGCGAGGGACTCGCGCATCTCGATGTCGAGGTGGTTGGTGGGCTCGTCCAGCAGCAACAGGTTCGGCCGCTGCCACACGATGAGCGCAAGCGCGAGGCGCGCCTTCTCGCCGCCGGAGAAGCTCGCCACCGGCTGCGTCACCTGGTCGCCGCGGATGTCGAAGCCGCCGAGGAAATCCCGCAGCAGCTGCTCGCGCTCGCCCGGGGCCACGCGTCCCAGGTGCCACAACGACGTCTCCTCGAGCCGCAGCGCGTCCACCTGGTGCTGCGCGAAGTAGCCGATGCGAAGGCCCTGCGAGCGGTGGATCTGCCCGGAAAGGAGCGGCAGCTCGCCCACGATGGACTTGAGGAGCGTGGACTTCCCCGCGCCGTTGGGTCCCAGGAGCCCGATCGCATCGCCCGGCAGCACGCTCCACTCGACGCCTTCGAGCACCGTTCGGCCCGGGTAGCCCAGCGACGCTTCCTCGATGCGAAAGAGCTGGCGGGGCTTTTCTCCCGGAGGCGAGCGAAATTCGAAATAGAAGGGCGAGTCCACATGGGCGGCGGCCACGCGCTCGAGCTTTTCCAGCGCGCGGATCCGGCTTTGGGCCTGGCGTGCCTTGGTCGCCTTGGCGCGAAATCGCGTGATGAAGGCCTCGAGGTGCGCGACCACGCGCTGCTGCTTCTCGTACGCCGCCTGCTGCAACGCGAGGCGCGCCGAGCGCTGGGCCTCGAAGGCGCTGTAGTTCCCCGTGTAGCCCACGAGATTCGGGCCGTCGACATGCACGATGGCGCGCACGACGGCATCGAGGAAGTCGCGATCGTGCGTCACCAGGATCACCGCGCCCTGGTAGGCGGCGATCCAGTCCTCGAGCCAGAGCACGGCGTCCAAGTCCAGGTGGTTGGTGGGCTCGTCGAGCAGCAGCAGGTCGCTTCGGCACATGAGCGCGCGCGCGAGGTTCAGGCGCATCCGCCACCCGCCGGAGAACGACGCGACCGGCTGGGACTGCGCCGCCTCGCCGAAACCCAGGCCGCCCAGCAGCGCCTGCGCGCGCGAGCGCGCCTGGTAGCCGCCGATCTCCTCGTAGCGCGCGTGGATCTGCGCGAGCTCCTCGCCCGGGGCGTGCGGCTGCGCAAGGGCTTCCTCGACCTCGCGAAGCTCGGCGTCGCCATCCATCACGTAGTCGAGCGCGGCGCGCTCGCTCGCTTCGGTCTCCTGCGCGACGTACGCCATGACCCAGCGCGGCGGCAGGGTCACCTCGCCCGCGTCGGCATGCAGCTCGCCACGCACGAGCGCCAGCAGGCTCGACTTGCCGCTGCCGTTCGGGCCCACCAGGCCCACTTTCTGGCCCGGATGCACGGTCATCGACGCGCCCTCGAGGAGCACGCGCGCGCCGCGGCGCAGGGTCACGTCCGATAGTCTCAGCACGGTTGGGAAGCGGAATGCCGCCGGATGGGCGAAAATGCCATTATCGCAACCCCGGATGCCCCATGAACGCCGCCGCCGCGCCCGCCCACCCCGCCGAGCCCGACGCCTTCCGGCGCGAGTTCGTCGAGTTCGCGATCCGCGCCGGGGTGCTTCGCTTCGGCGAATTCAAGACCAAGGCCGGGCGCCTCTCGCCGTACTTCTTCAATGCGGGGCTCTTCGACGACGGCGCCAAGGTGGCCGAGCTCGGCCGCTTCTATGCGCGCGCGGCGCTCGCCTCCGGCATGGCCTTCGACATGATCTTCGGCCCGGCGTACAAGGGGATCCCGCTCGCGGCGACCGCCGCCATCGCCCTTGCCGGTCTCGGTCACAATGTGCCCTTCTGCTTCAACCGCAAGGAAGCGAAGGACCATGGCGAGGGCGGCTTCATCGTCGGTGCGCCCTTGAAGGGACGGGTCCTGGTGATCGACGACGTGATCACGGACGGGGCCTCCAAGCGCGAGGCCGTGGAGATCATCCGCGCGGCAGGGGCCATTCCCGCTGGCGTGCTAATTGCTCTGGACCGCCAGGAACGCGGGCAAGGCGAGCTCTCGGCGACCCAGGAGGTGAGCCGCGAGTTCGGCATGCCCGTGACTGCCATCGCCACGCTCACCGACATCCTCGCAACGCTGCGGGCGAAGGCCGAGGATCGCGGGCACGTGGAGAGGATCGAGGATTATCGCCGCCGCTACGGCGTGGCGGAAACAACGGGAGCGATAAGATGAGAAGACTGATCCTGCTGGCGGCGGCCCTTGCGTTCGCGCCCTTCGCGGGCGCCACGTACAAGTGCGTGAACGAGAAAGGCGTCACGCTGATCGGCGACACGCCGCCCGACGGCTGCGAGCACGTCGAGATGTACGAGATGAGCCCGACCGGCCACGTGGTCCGCAAGATCGATCCCACGCCCTCGCCCGACCAGCTGAAGGCCTATGCCGCCGACGCCGACAAGCGCCGCGCCGCCGAGCGCGCGGCCGCCGAGCAGAAGCGCAAGGACGTGGCGCTTCTCAACACGTACAGCAACGAGAAGGAGATCGACACGTCGCGCGACCGCAACATCGATCCCATCAACGGCCGGATCAAGAGCGCGAAGGCGCGCATCGGGGAAGTCGACAAGCGCATCAAGCAGATCGACGAGGAGATGGAGTTCTACAAGGCCGGCAAGAGCAAGAAGAAGGACGCGAAGCCGATCACCCCGCCGATCGGGCTGGTCGCCGACCGCGAGCGCATGCAGAAGGAGCGCGAAGGGCTGGTCGCCACCATCGCATCGAGCGAGAAGGAAATCATCGCCGTGAAGGAGCGCTACGAGATCGACAAGGTGCGCTTCAACGAGCTGAAGGGCAACACGTCGCTGCGCCAGGCGGCCACCGCCCCGGAGGACAAGAAGGTCGCCGAGACGCTCATCCCCGGCGCGGCGGGCAAGGCCAAGTGCGGCGAGCGCGTGTACGAGTGCCAGGCCGGGCAGCAGTACATCTGCCGCGAGGGCACCCGGCGTTACCCCGTGAACTGCGTCGTAGAGCGCAAGTAGCTCATTGTCACCCCCGCAAAGGCGGGGGCCCGACCCGCAAGCTCACGCGGTTTCGGTTGGATTCCCGTCTTCACGGGAAGGACCGATCTTGTCCCTCAAGAGCCGGCTCGCTTCCTGCGGGTTCGCCTTGCCGCCCGTGGCCTTCATGACCTGGCCCACGAGTGCGTTGAAGGCTTTCTCCTTGCCGGCGCGGTAGTCCTCCACCAGCCTCGCGTTCGCCGCGAGCACGCCGTCGATCGCGCTTCCGAGCGCACCCGCATCCGAGACCTGGCGAAGCCCGCGCTTCTCGATGATCGCATCGGGATCGCCCTCGCCCGCGGCCATGGCGTGCAGCACTTCCTTCGCGGCCTTGGCCGAGATGGTCCCGTCCTGGATCCGGTCGTGCAGGCGTGCGAATCGGCGTGGCTCGATCGGGAAGTCTTCGAATCCCGTCGGGATGTTGTTGGCCATGGCGGACAATTCGCCGTTGACCCAGTGGGCCATGGCGGGCGCGAAGCGCGCTTGCGTGGCGGAAACGCTTTGCCGGAAGTACTCGGCCTTTTCCCGGCTATCCACCAGCAGCCAGCTGTCGTACCGAGGCACCCCTTGCAGGCGAAATTCATCGAGCAACGCGGCAGGCAGCGCGGGCAGGGTCTTTCGCACCTCCTCGATCCATTCCTGCGTGATCTGCAGCGGAAGGAGGTCGGGATCGGGGAAGTAACGGTAGTCCTGCGCATCTTCCTTCGAGCGCATGGGCCGCGTCTCGCCGCGGTCGGAATCGAAGAGGCGCGTCTCCTGCACCACCTTGCCGCCGTCCTCGATGAGCTCGACCTGCCGGCGCACCTCGTACTCGATCGCCTTCTCGAGGAAACGGAAGGAGTTCAGGTTCTTCACCTCGCAGCGCGTGCCCAGCGCTTCGCCCGGATGGCGAACCGACACGTTGGCGTCGCAGCGGAAGGATCCCTCCTGCATGTTCCCGTCGCACACGCCGATCCAGCGCACGAGCGAATGAAGGGCTCGCGCATAGGCGACCGCTTCCGCGGCCGAGCGCATGTCGGGCTCGGTCACGATCTCGAGGAGCGGGGTGCCGGCGCGGTTCAGGTCGATGCCGGTCATGCCGTGGAAGTCCTCGTGCAGCGACTTGCCCGCGTCTTCCTCGAGGTGCGCGCGCGTGAGGCGCACTTTCTTCTCGGCGCCCTCCACGACGATCACCATCTCGCCGCCCGCGACGACGGGGCGCTCGAACTGGCTCACCTGGTAGCCCTTGGGAAGGTCGGGATAGAAGTAGTTCTTGCGCTCGAACCGGCTGAGCGGGGCGATCTTGCCGCCGACCGCGAGGCCGAAGCGGATCGCGCGTTCGACCGCACCGCGGTTCAGGACCGGGAGCGTGCCGGGCAACGCGATGTCCACGGCGGAAGCTTGCGTGTTGGCCGGCGCACCGAAGCGCGTGGCCGATCCCGAGAAGATCTTGGATTCCGTAGTGAGCTGTGCATGCGTCTCCAGCCCGATGACCACTTCCCAGGTCATGGCTGCACCCCGTCGGCTTCTTTCGCGAAGGCCGGAGGCATTCGGGTGTGCCAGTCGGTGGCCTGCTGATAGGCGTGCGCCGCGGCGAGCATGCGCCCCTCGTCGAAGTAATTGCCGACGATCTGCAGTCCCACGGGCCGGCCCTTCGCGCCGAAGCCGCATGGGATCGACAACCCCGGCAAGCCCGCGAGGTTGATGGGAATCGTGTAGAGGTCGTCCAGGTACATCTGCACCGCGTCGTCGGTCCTGGCACCCAGGTCGAAGGCCACGCTCGGCGCGGCGGGCCCCGCGATCAGGTCGCACTCGCGGAACGCCGCGGCGAAATCGTTGGCGACGAGGCGCCGGATCTTCTGCGCCTGGACATAGTAGGCGTCGTAGTAGCCGTGGGAGAGCACGTAGGTGCCGATCAGCACGCGGCGCTTCACCTCGGCGCCGAAACCCTGCGCGCGCGTCTTGCGGTACATGTCGCGCAGGTCCGAGTATTCGGGCGCGCGGTAGCCGTAGCGCACGCCGTCGAAGCGCGAGAGGTTCGAAGACGCCTCGGCGGGCGCGATCACGTAGTACGCCGGAACCGAGAGGTGCTGGTTGGGAAGGCTCACCTCGACCATCTTCGCCCCCAGCCTCGCGAGCTCGTCGATGGCGGCCCGGATCGCGCTCGCCACGTCGGCGTTGAGGTCCTTCGAGAAATATTCGCGCGGCACGCCGATGCGAAGGCCCTTCACGCCCTGGCCCAGCGCGGCGGTGTAATCGTCGACGGGGCGCTCGGAGCTCGTGGAATCGCGCGGGTCGAAGCCGGCCATGACGCCCAGCATCGTCGCGAGATCGGCCGCGTCCTTGCCGAGCGCGCCGGCCTGGTCGAGAGAGGACGCGAACGCGACCATCCCGTAGCGCGAGACGCGTCCGTACGTGGGCCTCAGGCCGCTCACGCCGGTGAACGACGCGGGCTGGCGGATCGAGCCACCGGTATCCGTGCCGGTGGCCGCGGGCGCGATGCGCGCCGCGACGGAGGCCGCCGAGCCTCCCGAGCTTCCGCCCGGCACGGCCGCGAGATCCCACGGGTTCTTCACCGGCCCGAAGTGGGAGTTCTCGTTCGACGAGCCCATGGCGAACTCGTCCATGTTGGTCTTGCCCAGGATCACCGCGCCCGCGGCGTTGAAGCGCTCGATCACGTGGGCGTCGTAGGGCGCGACGAAATTCTCGAGGATGCGGGAGCCGCAGGTCGTGGGCCAGCCGCGCGCGCAGAAGAGGTCCTTGTGCGCGATGGGAATGCCGGTGAGCGGGCCCGCATGGCCCTTCGCGATGCGCTCGTCGGCCGCGCGCGCCTGCGCGAGGCTCTTCTCCTCGTCCACCGTGATGAAGGCGTTCAAGGCGGCCGCGAGCTTCGCGACGCGATCGAGGAAGTAGCGCGTCATCTCGACGCTCGACACTTCCTTCGACGCGAGCGTTGCGGCGAGCTCCTTCAGCGTGCGGCTATGCACCTTCCCGCGCCTTCACTCGATCACCTTCGGCACGAGGTACAACCCGTCCTCGGTCGCGGGCGCGATGGCCTGGAACTCGGCGCGCGAGTCGGCCTCGACAACGCGATCGTCGCGAAGCCGCTGCACCGCGTCCTGGGGATGCGACATGGGCTCGACGCCCGAGGTATCGACGCCGTTCATGCGGTCGACCATCGCGAGGATGCCGTTCAGCTGCGCGCGCATGGCCTCGGCTTCGGCCGGCGTGAGCTCGATCCGGGCGAGGTCGGCGATGCGGGCGACTTGTTCGAGGGAAAGCATTGGGAAATTGCGTTGGAAAGTGTTGCTAAGGCCTTAATTCGTCGCGTTTTTGGGCTATTATATTGCACCCCCTCACGCGGGGCCGCGCGCGTCCAGAAACCCCATACGGATCAAGATGTTCTCCTTCGTTTCCAAGTACTTCTCCACCGACCTCGCGATCGACCTCGGCACCGCCAACACGCTCATCTACGTGCGCGGCAAGGGCATCGTCCTCGACGAGCCTTCGGTGGTGGCGATCCGCCAGGAAGGCGGTCCCAACGGCAAGAAAACCATCCAGGCGGTGGGCCTCGCGGCCAAGCAGATGCTGGGCCGCACGCCGGGCAACATCACGGCCATCCGCCCGATGAAGGACGGGGTGATCGCCGACTTCACGATCACCGAGCAGATGCTCAAGTACTTCATCAAAAAGATCCACGACAACCAGTGGTTCCGCCCGAGCCCGCGCATCGTGATCTGCGTGCCCTACGGCTCGACGCAGGTCGAGCGGCGCGCGATCCGCGAGAGCGCGGTGGGCGCGGGCGCCTCGCAGGTGTTCCTGATCGAGGAGCCCATGGCCGCGGCGATCGGCGCGGACCTT
>DATBEA010000379.1:0-5832 GCA_036276215.1 Usitatibacter sp. | reverse complement strand
AACATCCCCGGTGGCACGAGCGAGTTCGACCTGCCTTCCTACCACCACTGGCTGCACCACGACGCCGCGCGCCGCCGCGCCGACCTCGAGGGGTGGCTGAAGCCCATGCTGCCGATCCACGCGGGGCTCTCGATCGTCCTGCGCGTCCTGCGTGAGAGCGGGCGCACGGTCTCGCTCATCGCATTCCAGGGCGTGTACCAGCAGACCCCGGCGGAGAAGCCGGCGCAGATGCTGCGCCTGGCGCTCGCCGACGACCTCGCCGCCGTCCCCGAGATCAGCGCGAACAAGTACGCGCTCAACGTGCGCTTCCTCCTTCCCGAGGGCGTGCAGAAAAGCCGCGTCTACGAGCACGACGTGCCCTTCGAGCTCTCGTTCTGCAACCTGTGAGCGGCAAGGCCCCGGCGAAGGTGGTCGCGTGCCCCGCGTGCGGCAAGCCCGCCGCGTACGACGCGGCCAACGCCTGGCGGCCCTTCTGCTGCGAGCGCTGCCGGGTCACCGACCTGGGCGGCTGGGCCTCGGAGAACTATCGCATTCCGGGCGTCCCCGAGTCCCCCGATCCGCCCGCCGAAAACGGCGAGCCGTGAGGGCGCGCTTTTGCGCGCGGCCCGCGCCTCGGCTAGAATGCGGCGTTCGACTTCGCGGTGCCAAGCGATGACCGCCCGCGCGGATTCCCCGCCGTTTGTCCACCATTCGGTTCCCAACAGGTCGCTCGATGCGAGCGGCCGGCGCGTGTTCCTCGCGTTGATGGCGGTGACCGCGATGGGAGTATCGGCGTTCGCCGCGGCGGTGGGCGCCTGGCCCGTGATGCCCTTCGCCGGGCTGGAAGTCGCGCTGCTGGCGGTCGCGTTCCACGTGATCGGGCTGCACGACGGCGATTTCGAGCGCCTCGAGATCGACGCGGGCGAAGTGAAGGTGGAGTCGCGCGACGCGCGCTCGCTCACGCGGCTCACCGCGAACGGCGCCTGGGCGCGCGTGGTCGTGGAAGACCGCGGCGAGCGCTGCACGCTGGGCCTCGCGTACGCGGGGCGCACCGTTCCGCTGGGAAGGCTGTTGACGGACGAGGGGCGGCGCGAACTGGCCCGGAGGTTGCGGGCGAGGATCGCCGTCACGGCAAGATAGACAGGATTCGCACAATAAAAGGTCTGGCCATGCAACTGAAACACCTGCGCGCGCTCGGCGCTCTCGCCGCCGCCACGATCCTTCCGGCGTTCGCCGACTACCACGTCGACATCCTGGAGCCCGTCACGCCGGTCTCGAAGGAGATCTACAACCTGCACTGGGGAATCCTCTGGGTGTGCGTGGCGATCTTCGTCGTGGTGTTCGGCGCGATGTTCTGGTCGATCTTCCGGCACCGCAGGAGCGTGGGCGCCAAGGCCGCGCAATTCCACGAGAACACCACCATCGAGGTGATCTGGACCATCGTGCCCTTCGTGATCCTGATCGCCATGGCGCTTCCGGCCACGCGCACCGTCCTCAACATGAAGGACGCGTCCAACGCGGACATGTCGGTGAAGATCACCGCCTACCAGTGGAAGTGGGAATACGACTACCAGCAGGACGGCGTGCGCTTCCTCGCCAACCTCGCCACCCCGCGCGCGCAGATCGAGGAGTACAACGGCCCGGGCGCGGCCAAGAACGAGCACTACCTCCTCGAGGTGGACAATCCGATGGTCGTGCCGGTGAACAAGAAGGTGCGGCTCCTCATCACCTCGAACGACGTGATCCACGGCTGGTACGTGCCGCAGCTGGGCGTGAACCAGTACGGCATCCCCGGATTCGTGAAGGAAGCCTGGTTCACGATCGAGAAGCCCGGCCTCTACCGCGGCCAGTGCAGCCAGATCTGCGGCAAGGAGCACGGCTTCATGCCCATCGTGGTCGAGGCCAGGAGCGAGGCCGACTACGCGGCGTGGGTGAAGGACATGAAGGCGAAGGCCCCGCCGGCGCTTCCCGACGCGGTGCCGCAGCAGGCGCCGGGCTCCGCTCCCCCCGAGGGCGCCGCTGCGGGCGGGGCCCAGCCTGAGCAGGTCGCCGCCGCGGGCGGCGCGGCGAAGCCCGCCGATGGCAAGAGCGTCTTCGACACCACCTGCACGGCCTGCCACACCATGGGCGTGGCCGGTGCGCCCAAGTTCGGCGACAAGGCCGCATGGGCCCCACGCCTCGCGCAGGGCAAGCCGGCGCTCTACAACTCGGCGCTCCACGGCAAGGGCGCGATGCCGCCCAAGGGCGGCAACACGGCGCTGCCCGACGACGCCGTCAAGGCGGCCGTCGACTACATGACCGCCGCAGCCAAGTAAACGACAACACGCAATCGAGAAAGCGGAGCACACATGAGCACAGTCATCCACGGTCACGACGACCACGCGCACGGCAACGGCGAAGCGCACGAGCACCACGGCCCGCCGGCCGGCTTCACGCGCTGGATGTACACGACCAACCACAAGGACATCGGCACGATGTACCTCTGGTTCGCGTGCTTCATGTTCTTCGTGGGCGGCACGATGGCCCTGGGCATCCGCGCCGAGCTCTTCAAGCCGGGCCTGCAGTTCTTCGATCCCGAGACCTTCAACTCGCTCACCACCGTGCACGGGCTGGTGATGATCTTCGGCGCGATCATGCCGTCGTTCGTGGGCTTCGCGAACTGGCTCGTTCCCATGCAGATCGGCGCGGCCGACATGGCCTTCCCGCGCCTGAACAACTGGAGCTTCTGGCTGCTGATCCCCGCGGCGCTCCTGCTGATGGGCTCCTTCCTCGCCCCGGGCGGCGCGGCCGGCTCGGGCTGGACGCTCTATCCCCCGCTCGTGATCCAGCAGGGCATGGCGGTGGACATGACGATCCTCGCGATCCATTTGCTGGGCGCGTCCTCGATCATGGGCGCCATCAACATCATCACCACGATCCTCAACATGCGCGCGCCCGGCATGACGCTCATGAAGATGCCGCTCTTCGTGTGGACGTGGCTCATCACGGCGTACCTGCTGATCGCGGTGATGCCGGTGCTCGCGGGCGCGGTGACGATGCTCCTCACCGACCGCCATTTCGGCACCAGCTTCTTCAACGCCGCGGGCGGGGGCGACCCCACGATGTTCCTGCACATCTTCTGGTTCTTCGGGCACCCGGAGGTGTACATCATGATCCTGCCGGCCTTCGGGATCATCTCGCAGATCCTCCCCGCGTTCGCGAGGAAGCCCCTCTTCGGCTACGCCTCGATGGTGTACGCGACGGCCTCCATCGCGATCCTGTCGTTCATCGTGTGGGGCCACCACATGTTCACGGTGGGGATGCCCGCGGCGGGGAACCTCTTCTTCATGTACGCGACGCTGCTGATCGCGGTGCCCACGGGCGTGAAGGTCTTCAACTGGATCGCGACGATGTGGCGCGGCGAGATGACCTTCGAGACGCCGATGCTCTTCGCGGTGGGGTTCCTGTGCCTCTTCACGATCGGCGGCTTCTCGGGCCTGGTGCTGGCGATCGTCCCGGTGGACATCACGCTGCACAACACCTACTACGTGGTCGCGCACTTCCACTACGTGCTGGTGTCGGGCGCGCTCTTCGCCATCATCGGCGGCGTGTACTTCTGGATCCCGAAGTGGAGCGGGCACATGTACAACGAGGCCCTGGGCAAGCTCCACTTCTGGCTCTCGATGATCGGCTTCAACGTGCTCTTCTTCCCGCAGCACTTCCTGGGCCTCGCCGGCATGCCGCGGCGCATCCCGGACTACGCGCTGCAGTTCGCCGAGTGGAACATGTGGTCGTCGATCGGCGCCTTCATCTTCGGCTTCTCGCAGCTGATCTTCCTCTACAACATGGTCACGACCGTGAGGAGCGGCAAGCCCGCGGCGCAGAAGCAGTGGGAAGGGGCCGACTCGCTCGAATGGACGCACCTGCCCACGCCGATGCCATACCACACCTTCGAGACCCCGCCGGTCATCAAGTAGCATGCGACGCCACATGACGCCCCACGAGCCCACACGCGAGCAGAAGCGCCGAGCCCTCGCCTCGGGCCTCGCGCTCGCGGGCCTCGCGCTCGCGATCTACCTCGTGATGATGTTCAAGGTCTTCGTCGTCAAGTGAACGCCGCCGTCGACCGCCGCAACCGCGAGCTCGTGGTGAAGCTCCTCGTGATCGTGGTGGGCATGCTGGGCTTCGCCTACGCGATGGTGCCGATGTACCGCCAGATCTGCCAGGCGATCGGCGTCTCGCAGACGCGCGTCGTGCAGGCGTCCAACACGCAGGTGGACATGACCCGCGAGGTGCGCGTGGAGCTGCTCGCCTCGACCGCGGGCAAGCTCCCGTGGAAATTCGAGGCGCTCCAGCGCGAGGTGCGCCTGCACCCCGGCGAGCTCGTGACGGTGCGCTACCGCGCGACCAACCCGCTCGACCACCCCGTCACCGCGCACGCCAGCATGAGCACCACGCCGCTGAACGCCGTGCGCTGGATCGCCAAGCAGGAGTGCTTCTGCTTCACCAACCAGACGCTCGCCCCGGGCGAGACGCGCGAGATGCCGGTGGTCTTCCGCGTCCTGGACGACGTGCCCAGCGACGTGGAGACGATCGCGCTCTCCTACACCTTCTTCGAGCTTCCGGCGGGGACGTCGTGATCGTCGTCGACGCCTTCAAGGCAGTCTTCTGGAGCTTCTTCGGCGTGAGGAAGCGCGCCGACTACGAGGCGGACAGCGTGCGGTTGAAGCCGCAGCACCTGGTCGTCGCGGGCCTCGTCACGGCGGCGCTCTTCGTGCTGGCGCTCTACGCGCTGGTGAAATGGATCACGAGATAAACCAAGGAGTGAGAACAGTGGAACACACGCACCCGACGGGCTACTACTTCGCGCCGCCCTCGCATTGGCCGATCGTAGGCTCCGTCGCGCTCTTCTTCCTCGCCTTCGGCGCGGTCCTCCTGTTCAACGACTACGGCGCGGGCTGGGTGTCGCTCGCCCTGGGCTTCGTCATCCTGCTCTACATGCTCTTCGGCTGGTTCGGCACGGTGATCCGCGAGAGCGAGGGCGGAATGTTCAACCCGCAGGTGGACCTCTCGTTCCGCTGGGCGATGAGCTGGTTCATCTTCTCCGAGGTGATGTTCTTCGCGGCGTTCTTCGGCGCCCTCTGGTACGCGCGCCAGTATTCGGTGCCGTGGCTGGGCGACCTGGACAACAAGCTGCTCTGGCCCGGCTACGCCTCGCAGTGGCCCACCATGGGGCCCTACCGTCCGCAGGAATTCTCGGCGATGAGCGCGTGGGGCATCCCCGCGATCAACACGCTGCTGCTGCTCTCCTCGGGCGTCACGGTCACGTGGGCGCACTGGGCGCTCAAGAAGGGCGACCGCTCGAACCTCATCTTCGGGCTCGCGCTCACCATCATCCTGGGCGTGATCTTCCTCACGCTCCAGGCCCACGAGTACGGCCACGCCTACGAGGAGCTCAACCTCAAGCTCACGACGGGCGTCTTCGGCTCGACCTTCTTCATGCTCACCGGCTTCCACGGCTTCCACGTGACGCTCGGTGCCACGATGCTGATCGTGATCCTGTTCCGCTGCGTGGCCGGCCATTTCCGTCCCGACCACCACTTCGGCTTCGAGGCGGTGTCGTGGTACTGGCACTTCGTGGACGTGGTCTGGCTGATGCTCTTCGTGTTCGTCTACTGGCTGTAGCAGGGAAGCGAATCGTCTCTACAGGCCGTTCGGGCCGATCCAGCCGAAGTAGTAGGAAGCCATGAGCAGCACGAACACCAGCAGCGAGGCCGCGATGCGGATGGTGAGGGAGATCACCGCGCGGTTGGTGGTGCCCTTGTCGCGGTAGACGAAGTACAGGCCCGAGAAGAGGCTCGCGACGACGACGAC
>DATBEA010000378.1:0-1588 GCA_036276215.1 Usitatibacter sp. | reverse complement strand
GTCGCCGTGCTTGCCCGGGGCGAGGTAGTAGGGCGACTCGAGGAAGTAGGGCGGGATGGTGCCTTCGTCCACGAACCCGTCGATCTCGACCGTCTGCGTGGCCTCGACGTTGGCGCGCTTGAAGTCGTCCTTGTCGAGGGTCACGTAGCGGCCGTCGTCCAGCTCGTAGCCCTTCACGATGTCCTCGAAGGCCACTTCGTCGCCGGTGGTCTTGTTGTAGCGCTTGTAGCCCACGGGCTGCATGTCGCGCTTGTCCAGCATCGTGAAGGACAGCTCCTGGCGATCCTCGGCCGGATAGAGCGAGACCGGTATGTTGACCAGTCCGAACTGGATCGCGCCTTTCCAAAGTTCCCGGGGCATGAAGAAAGCTCCTTTCGTTGTCGTCGTCAGCTGGGCGGCGTGGCGTTCACGAGCCGCGGCATGCGCACGGGCGGGCGCGTGATCTCCTGGCGCGGCGAGGGGCGGGCGCGCCGGCGCGGCTTGCCGTCGAGGCGCACGGCGCGGTGCGAGGCCGCGGAGCGATACAGCGCGCGGATCACTCGCACATCGGCGAGCCCTTCCTCGCCGGAAGGCTCCGGATCGCGATCGGCGAGGATGCAGCCCGAAAAATAGATGAGCTCGGGCGCGAACTGGTCGCGCTTCGCATAGCGCAGGGACTTGCGGCCGCGCTTGCCATCGAGCACGACGTGCAGCCCGCTTGCAAGCTCGTACCCGGGATCGGCGCGCAACGTGCCCTTCGTTCCCACCAGGCGGTATTCGGAAGTCTTCGCGGCACCGAAGCTCACGCAGAACGTGGCCAGGCGCTCGCCCGGAAAGCGAAGCACACAGCTCGCCGATTCCTCCACGTCGCCCGCCGCGGGATCGGTGGCGGCGGCATACACCTCGACCGGCTCCGCGCCGAAGAAATGGCGCGCCGCGTTGATGCAGTAGACGCCGACGTCGTAGAGCGTGCCTCCGCCCTTGCCGCGCTCCAGCCGGATATTCGGCGCCTGCACGTCCATCGTGAACGAGGAGACGAAGGAGACGGGATCGCCGATCGCGCCATCGCGCACCGCGCGAAGCGCCTCCAGCGTCGCGCGCTCGAAGTGCAGGCGGTACGCGGTCATGAGCTTCACGCCCGCGCGCCGGCAGGCGGCGATCATGGCGCGGCAATCCGCTTCGGTCACGGCGAGGGGCTTCTCGCACAGCACGTGCACGCCGGCCTTCGCGGCGCGCACCGTGTAGTCGCGGTGCATGCTGTTGGGAAGCGCGATGTACACCGCGTCCACGTCGCCGCTCGCGAGGCACGTCTCGTATTCGTCGTAGCCATAGGTTGCGACGCCGTATTTCTTCCCGAGCTCGCGGCGCTTGCGCTCGTCGCCCGAGACGAGCGCCACGAGCCGCGAGTTGCCGCGCGCATGGCGGAACGCCGGCAGGATGGCCGCTTGCGCGATGTAACCTTGTCCTACGACGGCGTACCGAACGTCCGACTTTGCTGCCCGGGAGCGCATGAATTCTTTTCCTCCGAAGTGCCGGCAAGGCGTGCAACAACACGCCGCGCCCGCGGTCTTACCGTGACTTGTGACCCGGAACCCGCTCAATGATTCGT
>DATBEA010000377.1:0-16063 GCA_036276215.1 Usitatibacter sp. | reverse complement strand
CTCGAGCGAGCCGGAGAAGCGGTCGACGCGTTCCTCGAGCTCCTCGAAGGCCTGCGCGGAAGGCGACTGCACCTCCTCCATCGCCATGATGCGCGACTCGAGCACGTGCGCGAGCTCGCCCAGGCGCATGAGGCCCGTCATCCGCGCGCTGCCTTTCAGCGTGTGCAGGTGGCGCGTGAGGTCGGCTGCCGGCGAGTGGTCCGACGGCTGCCCCTTCCAGCGGCGCACGCCCTCGCTCACCTGCGGGATGATTTCCTTCGCCTCGTCCAGGAAGATCGGCAGCAGGTCGCGGTCGACGTCGTCCTTGATCTTGCGCTGCTCCTTGCCCGCCTCGAAGGCGGGGGCCGCAGCGGGTTGCTCGACGGGTGCCGGTTCGACGGGTGCCGGTTCGACGGGCGCCGTCTCGACGGGCGGCGGCGGCTCGACGGGAGCGGGCGCAGCTTTGGCGACAATGGCCTCGGGCTCGGGGACGACGAGCTCGGGCTCGGGAACGACGGGCTCGGGCTCGGGTACGGCGGCGGGTTCCGGGGCAACGTCCACCGGCGCAATGGGCGCCTCCACGTGGAGTCCCGGCACCTTGATATGGGTTCCCTCGCCCGTGCGGCGAGCGCCGCGCAGCTGCTCGTGCAGCGCGATGAGCTCGGTCACGACGTCGTCGCGCGGGAAGGGCGCGGCGAACCCGCGCACCGATTGCACCATCGCGGTCAACGCTTCGACGGCACGGCGGGTCGCGGAAAGGCGGTGCTCGTCGAACTCGGGCGGCACTTCCATCGCTTCCTGCAGCCAGCGCTCGAGGGCGTGGGCCACGTCGGCGATGACCTCGAAGCCCGTGGTGCGCGACGTGCTCGCGAGGGTGTGCGCGGCACGCATGAAATCGGCGCTGACCGGGTGCAGCGGATCGGCCTCGATGGTGGCCATCTGCGCATCGAGCACCGCCGCATGCTGCTCGGCTTCTCCCAGGTAGATCGAGAAGAGCGCGCGCGGCACGGCCACGCTGCCGATGCGAACCTCGGAATCTTCCTCGAGAGTCTCGGCCCCGGCCTGCGGCGCCTCGCCGGCGGGCGAAAGGTCGAGGGACTCGAAGGTGAATTCGGGGACTTCCTCTTGCCTTGCGGGCTGCTGCGCCGAAGGCTCGGAAATCCCGGCGGGCTCGTGGGCCTGGGCCGGTTCCGCGAGATCGAGGAAGGACATCGCTTCCTCGGCGGCGGCGGGCGTGGGCTCCATGGGCCTGACTTCGGCGAGCGACTCGAACGAAAGCTCGTCCGCGGGCGCGGCAACCGGTTCGGGTTCCACGGGCGCCGGCGGCTCGGCCGCGAAGATGTCCTCGACCGGCGCGACGACCGGCTGCGCAGCTTCGGGTTCGAGTTCGGCTTCGGCCATCGCGACAGGTTCCGGCGCCTGCACGGCCGGCGCAGGCTGCGCGGCCGCGATCGCCTCGCCGCTCTTCAGCGCTTCGGCGCGCGCGATGATCTCGGTCGCGTCGAGGGGCACGGAGCCGCCTTCCATGAGGCGCGAGACCCAGCCGGAAAACGATTCCTGCGAAAGGTCTATGAAATCCAGCAGCGGCGGCGTGGCGGGCTTCTCGTCCTTCAGCCACTTGTTCATCACCTGCTCGCACTGCCACGCGACCTCGCCCAGGTCCATGAGCCCCACCATGCGCCCGCTGCCCTTCAGCGTATGGAAGCCGCGGCGGATGGTGGTGAGCGCCTCGCGGTCGTGCGGGGCATCCCGGCACGCGGCGAGGTTGGAGACGATCGTGTCGACCACCTCGCGGGCTTCCTCGAGGAAAATCTCGAGCAGCTCGCGATCGACTTCCGAGCCGGGAGCGTCCACCAGCTGGACGACCTGGGGCGCGGGCGTCTCGGGCGCGTTCTCGGGCGCGATGCCCTGGAGCGCCTGGAAGACGCCGGTCTGCTGCGGGCTCACCGCGTCGTGCAGCGCCTGCAGCGCGGCCTCGCTGTGCTTGGCGACGGCCGAATCGGACACGACGGCGGCGTCGCGCCTGAGATCGCCCACCGCCTTCTCGAGCTTCTCGCGCTTGGCCTGCTCGGGCGCGTCCGTCCAGTCCTGGTAGAGCGCCTGGACCTTCTGCTTCTGCACCTCGATGTCGAGCGGCGAGACCGTGCCCGTGCGGCGCACGACGCTCTCCACGCCCACGGGCGCGGGCTCGACGAGCCCGAAGCGGAGCAGCGCCGGCATGAGCACTTCGCGCGGCGTGGTGGATCCCTGCTGCAACGCCGTGATGTAGAGGCCGAGCGCGGAGAGCCCATCGGCCACCTTGTCCGCCTCCTCGCCGGTCCCGGCGAGCGAATCGTCGGCGAACTGCTGCACGCGCGCCATGACGGCCGCGTTGAGCGACGCCGCGTCGTGCAGCTCCATGATGAGGAGCGCGCCCTGCACCTGCGCGAAGAGCGGCGGCAGCGCCGCGAGCTCGCCGCGCTTGGCCGGGTCGCGGAAGAAGCCGTCGAGCGCCTGCTCGATGTTCTGCAGGTTGACCTGGACTTCCTGGCCCACCTGGAAGACGAGGAGCTTTTCCTGCGCGCGGCGGGTCATCTCGTCGAGGAGGCCTCCCTCGATCGCGTCCACGGGCGGCAGCGCCTCCCCGGCCATCGCCGCGGCGAGCCGCTCGGTGACGGTGCGCGCCTGGCGCGGCATGTCGGCGCCGAGGCGGAAATAATTCTCGAGCGCGGACTCGATGAAGAGGATCGCGGTCGCCACCTCGAGGGACTGCGCCTCCGAGGGCGGGATCGCCTTGGCGCGAAGGTGCGGCGCCACTTCCGCGAGCCGCTGCAGGACGTCGTGGATGTCGCGGTTGGGAAGCCTCGCCGAGCGCTCGGCGAGCGCCATGCCCTGCTTGGCGAAGGGCTCGAGCGCGGCCCGGTTGCCCGACGTGTACTTGAGCCACGTGTCCTTCTGCTGCGCCGTGAGGTCGCGCACCTCGCGCACCCGCGCGGCGAGCTCCTCGTCGTCCTCCGCGGCGTGCAGTCCCCGGTCGGGGAGCGCCACCAGCTGCTCGAGGCGATAGGCCTGCTTCAGCGTGGCGATGCGATCGGAGACCGGGCGCGCGCGCGCGACGGCGAGCAGGAGGTCGCGGAAAAGGCGCTCGGGAACCTTGGGCGAGCCCTCGATCAGCTGCTTCACCTGCTGGTCGAGCTTGGCGAAGAGCGGCTTGGCCGAGGCGCCCGCCTCGAGGCCGCCGAAGACCAGCGCGTCGAAGAAGGCCGCGGCCGCGCTCCAGAAGGCGCGGTTGTCCGACGAGCCGAGGAGCGACTCGATCGCGCCCACCGCGCCGTGCATCTGCTTCAACGCCTCGGGCACGTCGGCGCCCTTGATGACGCGAAGAAGTCCCTGCTGGTAGAGCTGGCGCTGGAGCGCCAACGCCTTGGCGAGCACCGCATCGTCGAGCTGCGGCACCGCGGCGGGCGCGGGAAGCGCGGCGTGCAGGTCGGGAAAGAAGAGGTCGCCCTCGTTGGCGTCGGCCCCGCCGCGCGCGCGGTTCAATTCCAGGTAAGGCGCGAGCAGCCGCATCGGATGATCGGCCTGGCCACCGAGCAGCGTGTCGAGGTATGCGGAAAGCGCGGAGATGCCTTTCTTCGCCGTGGCCACGCAGCCCGGCAGGCGCGAAGCGTCCTCGCCCTCGAGGAAAGCCACCAGCTTCTCGAGCTCCTCGTTGAAGCGGGTGGCGGCACCCAGCCCCACCATCGCGAGCGCACCGGTGGCCTGGTGCAGGTGCGTGAGGATGTACTTGACCGGCGCGCGATCGGCCGGGTTCGCGGCGAGCTTGTCGAGGTTCTCGCGCGCCTGCCCGAGGGAGTGGTCGATCTCCGTCTTGACCCACGACAGGGGGCCCAGGTCGAAGTCGCTTGGATTCGCCGCCATCAGTTGCCCTCGCTTCTCACGTCTCGCGCCTCACGTCTCGCCGTTGCCCTACAACTTGAAACCCGACACCGAGCTCTTCAGCTCCTGGGCGACCGCGGCCAGGTCGCGGATCGAGCCCGCCGCCTGCTGCGTGCCTCGCGTCGTCTGGCGGGTGATCTCGAGGATGTCCTGCATGTTCTGCGCGACCTTGTTGGTGGCGTCGGCCTGCGTGTGCGTGGCCTGCGAGATGGTCTGGATCAGCTGCGCGAGGTTCTTGGTCACGAAGTCGATCTCGGTGAGCGCCTGGCCCGCCGCGTCGGAGAGCTTCGCGCCCTCGACCACGCCCTGCGTGGATTTCTCCATGGCCGCCACCGCATCCTGCGTGTCCGCCTGAATGGTCTTCACGATCGCGCCGATCTGCTTGGTCGCCTCCCCCGAGCGTTCGGCAAGGCGCTGCACCTCCTCCGCGACCACCGAGAATCCGCGTCCCGCTTCGCCCGCCGAAGCCGCCTGGATCGCCGCGTTCAGCGCGAGCACGTTCGTCTGCTCCGTGATGTCCGAGATGAGCTCCACGATCTCGCCGATCTCCTGGGAGCTTTCGCCGAGGCGCTTGATCCGCTTGGACGTCTCCTGGATCTGCTCGCGGATGTCGTTCATGCCCGAGATCGAGTTCTGCACCGCCGAGCGGCCCTTGTCCGCGGCCGCGAGCGAGCGTTGCGCCACGCGGGCGCCTTCCTCGGCGGTGGACGACACCTCCGAGATCGAGCGCGACACCTGGAGCACCTGCGCCGTCGTGTCCTCGATCTCCTTCGACTGGCGCTCGGCGGCGCCCAGGAGCTCGGCCGAGATCGACTGCGCCTGCGCGGTCTTCTGGGTCACCTGGATCGCCGCGCTGTTCACGCCGGCCACCAGGGTGCGAAGCTCGTCGATCGTGTAGTTCATCGAGTCCGCGATGGCGCCCGTGATGTCCTCGGTCACCTGCGCGCGGATGGTGAGGTCGCCGTCGGCGAGGTCGCCCATCTCGTTCAGGAGCCTCAGGATCGCCTCCTGGTTTCGCTTGTTCTCGCTCTCGGCCTCGGCGGCGCTGCGCCGCGAGTCGGCGAGGAACGCGACCGCCGTGAGCGCCAGCACCGCCACCAGCACGGTCCCCAGCACGATGATGAAGAGGAGCGAGAGGTTCGAGGTGTCTTCCTGCAGCGAATCCTGCAGCGCCTTCACCGCCGCCTGGAGCTGCTCGCTCGCCGCGACCAGCTGCGCGCCGGCCTGCCGCGCCGACACGAGCTTCTGAAGCTCGCGAAGGATGGGCGACGCGTTCTGCTCGAACGACGAGAAGGTCTTCTTCAGCTCCAGGAGCTTCGCCCGCGTCTCCGCGTCGCGAAGCGCGTTCATGCCCATCGCCTCGTTGCCGTTCTCGAGGGCCTGGATGAGGGCGCGCGCCTCGTTGGTGTCCTTGCCGATGAGGAAGGGCACCTCGGGGTCGATCACCTCGGAGCCCAGGATCTCGGCCGCGCCCCGTCCCAGGCGCTCGGCGAGGAAGGTGAGGCGGTTGGCGCGCAGCACCTGGCCCGCGGGCGAGCCCGACTGCTGCATGAGGCCCGTGAGCTCCTGGCTTTCGGCGGCGAGGTCGTCGGCGAGCGAGCGAACCTGCGCCACGTTGTTGGCGAGGGACACCAGGTCCTTCTGTGCGCCCAGGATGGTGCCCGCCGCGCTGAAGGTGTCGGGCCAGCGCTTCGAGACGTCCTCGATGCGGCTGGTGAGCGCATCGGTCGTCATCGCGCTGGGCACGTTCACGCCGAGCGCCTGGCCGCCCACGCGCAGCACGTTGAGGTAGTCGGCGAACTGCTCGCGGCTGTCCTGCAGCTGCACGAAGGCGCCCTTGTCGCCGCGCGCCGCGAGGCTCGAGGCCTTCGCGAGGCGCTGGGTGTGGAACTGCATCTGGGAGGCGATCGAGACCTCGGTCGCGTTTCGCGTGCGGGTTCGCGTATCGAGGTACACGGCCACCGCGGTGAGGATCATGAGGCCCGCGGCCGCGGCGCCCAGGATCTGCATCTGCTGCGCGATGGGGCGCGTGCCGATGCCCGGGACGCGGAAGCCCGACAGCGTGACCGAAGGGGGCTTGGCCGGCTTCGCGGCCTTGGGCGCCGACTTCATCCGGGTCTGCGTGTTCTGCGCCTGGATGTTGGTCATGGTGGAGGCGGCGGCGCCGGGGCGCGTGGCTGGCTTGGGCTTGGGGCCCGAGAAGCGCTTGAACCAATCGCCGAGGGAGGACTTGGGTTTCATCGTTTGTGCTTTCGCCATGGACCTGATCTCCTACGCGCCGACTTCAAGGAACCGCTGCTCTCGGACGAGCGCGGGCAAATCGAGCTCGAGCCAGCGGGTGCCGCCGGCATCGGTGTACGCGCCCGCCACCCAGGGCGGCGCGTTGCCCGGCCGCGGGGCCGGGATGAACTGTTCGGGGTTGCGAAGGCCGAGCATGCGCGAGACGAGCAGGCCCGCGCCGGGCACGAGCCGGTCGGAGACGAGGATCACGCGCCGCTCCATGCCCCCGGGCGTGGCCTCGCCGCCCTGGAAGGCCGAGAAATCGAGCACGCTGTAGAGGTTGCCGCGGATGTTGGCCACGCCCCGGAACCACGAGTGCGTGAGGGGCACGCCGACGATCGCCGGAAGCGGGATCACCTCGTTCACCTGGTTCAGCGCGACGAACCAGTTCTCGCCCGCCACCTGGAAGCCGAGCTTCGACGACAGGGCCGTGCGCGAGGACGCGGTGCGGATTCGCTCCGCAACCGAAAGCTGGAACTCGCGCAATCCCGTGCGTCGCGCCATGGTCAGCCGAGCGCCTTGATCTTCTCGAGCAGGTCCGACTCGCTGATGGGCTTGGTCACGTAGTCCTTGGCGCCCTGGCGCAGCCCCCAGATCTTGTCGGTCTCCTGGTCCTTGGTCGTGCAGATGATCACCGGGATGTGCTTGGTCTTCTCCTCGCGCGTGATGGCCCTCGTCGCCTGGAAGCCGTTCAGCCCCGGCATCACCACGTCCATGAGGATCAGGTCGGGCTGCTCGCTCTTGGAGCGCTCGATGGCGACCTCGCCGCTGTCGACGAGGAGCACGTCGTAGCCGCGCTTCCTGAGGACTCCTTCCATGAATGCGCGCTCGGTGGGGGAGTCGTCCACCACCATGATTTTCTTGATCGCCATGTCAGCCGTCACTTTCTCGCGTTGTTCTGTCGGTTCGTTCGTCAGGCCGGGCTGCGCTGGGCGAGGTGCGAATCCACCGCCTTGAGCAGGCTTTCCTTGGTGAAGGGCTTGGTGAGGTATTCGTCGGAGCCGACCATGCGGCCGCGCGCGCGGTCGAACAGGCTGTCCTTCGACGAAAGCATGATCACGGGCGTGGCGCGGTGCTTGCCGCTCTTCTTGATGAGGGAGCAGGTCTGGTAGCCGTCCAGGCGGGGCATCATGATGTCGACGAAGATGAGGTCGGGCTGGTGGTCGGCGATCTTGGCGAGCGCATCGAAGCCGTTCTCCGCGAGGATGACCTGGCATCCCGCCTGCATGAGGAAGATCTCGGCGCTGCGCCGGATCGTGTTGCTGTCGTCGATGACCATCACGCGTACGCCCGTGAGGTTCTTGGAGTCCGCCACGCTTGCCTCGATGTCGATTGAGCTCGCCCGGGCAGGACGCAAGGCGCCGCACATACCGCGGCACGCATCGATATCCCCTCCCGGGCCCCCTCGCCCGCGCCTTTATTAGAATTTATTCCATTCGCGCGGCCAAAACAACTTTTATCCTGCCAAAACAATCGCTAACTTCCACACTTTAAAGCTATTTCGAATGGCCTGCGTCCTGCAATCAGAACTCGACCATTTCGAAATCATCCTTGCGCGCCCCGCATTCCGGGCAGCACCATCCGCCGGGGATGTCTTCCCAGCGCGTGCCCGGCGCGATGCCGTCTTCCGGCCAGCCTTCGGCCTCGTCGTAGATGAGGCCGCAAGCGAGGCAGCGCCACATTTTGAGGGGTGTTGTGCGGGGCGCCGTGCCGGACATGATCGAAGGCGTTGTAGGTTTGAGTAGAATGGGGCTTCGCGCGCCTTCGCCGCCGTAACAAAGGTTAGGATTCCCCGATGGCGCGCGCAACGCGGATCGGGTTTCAAGTGTAACCCCCCCGGCACCGAGCCCGCGCTTGCCCATGAACGTGACACCCCCCAGCCTCCCCGCGGTCCTCACCTTCGCCGCGACCGATCCCACGAGCGGGGCGGGGTTGCAGGCCGACCTGCTCGCCCTGGCGAGCATGGGCTGCTACCCGCTTTCCGTGGTCACCGCCCTCACCGTGCAGGACACGGCGGGGGTGGAAACCTTCCTCGCCATCGACCCCGATTGGGTCGCCGACCAGGCGCGTTGCATCCTCGAGGACATGCCCGTCGCGGCCTTCAAGATGGGCATGCTGGGCTCCACGGAGATTGTCACAGTCGTAGCGGAGGTGGTCTCCGACTACCCCGACATTCCGCTCGTCCTGGACCCCGTGCTCACCTCCGGGCGCGGCGACGAGTTCGCCGGCGAGGACATGGTCTCGGCGATCCGCGAGCTGCTGGTCCCGCAGAGCACCGTGGTCACGCCCAACATCCCGGAGCTGCGCCGCCTTGCGGGCGAGGACGACAACGACGACGTGGGAATCGCCGAATGCGCCCAGGTGCTCCTCGACAGCGGTTGCGAGTACGTGCTGGTCACCGGCACCCACGATTCGACGGCCGACGTCGTGAACACGCTCTACCACCGCGGCGGGGTCCTGCGCGCCGACACCTGGCAAAGGCTCCCGGGCAGCTACCACGGCTCGGGGTGCACGCTCGCCTCGGCGCTCGCGGCCAACCTCGCGCGAGGCCTGGACATCGCCGACGCCGTGTACGAAGCCCAGGACTACACCTGGCAGGCCCTTGCCCACGCGTTCCGGCCGGGCATGGGACAGCACCTGCCCGATCGCCTCTTCTGGGCACGCGAGGGAGCCGACGAGGGCGATGGCAAGTAGCCCGGGCTTCGCCTTGCGCGGCCTCTATGCGATCACGCCGGAAACCGCGGACGGCGAACGCCTCGCCGCCGCGGTCGAGCAGGCTCTCGCGGGGGGCGCCGCGCTCGTCCAGTACCGGGCGAAGGCGCTGGCGCCCGCCGTGGCGCTCGAGCAGGCGCGCCGGCTGGCGGGCCTTTGCCGCGCCCGCGGCGTGCCGCTCATCGTGAACGACAGCGTGGAGCTCGCCCTCGCCTGCGGCGCCGACGGCGTGCACCTGGGACGCGACGACATCGGGCTCGCGAAGGCGCGCGCGGCGCTGCCCGGCGCCATCGTAGGGGTTTCCTGCTACGCGAACCCGGCCGCGGCCCGCGCGGCGGCCGAAGGCGGCGCCGACTACGTGGCGATCGGGAGCGTGTTCTCCTCCACGACCAAGCCCGGCGCCGCGCGCGCCACGCTCGCCCAGCTCGGGGAGGCGCGCCGTGCGGGAGGATTGCCGGTGGCGGCGATCGGCGGCATCACGCCCGCCAACGTTGGCGAGGTGGTGGCCGCAGGCGCGGACATGGCCGCCGTGATCTCGGCGCTCTTCGATGCGGGCGACATCCTCGAGCGCGCCCGCGAGCTCTCGGGCGCCTTCCACGAGGCCTCCAGCCCTCTCGACGAGGAGCCTCGCCGCGCCCATGGGTGAGAAGAGCGCGAGCCTTTTCGAGCGCTCCTCGGCGCTCATTCCCGGCGGGGTCAACTCGCCCGTGCGCGCATTCCGCGCGGTGGGTGGGACGCCGCCCTTCATCCGCGAGGGCCGCGGCGCGCGCGTGCGCGACGAGGACGGCCGCGAATACATCGACTATGTGGGCTCGTGGGGGCCGCTCATCCTGGGCCACGCGGACCCCGAGGTGGTGGAGGCGGTGGCATCGACGGCCCGGCGCGGCCTGTCCTTCGGCGCTCCCACGGCGCTCGAGCTGGAGATGGCGGAGCTCCTGACCGGGGCGTTGCCCTCGCTCGAGCAGGTGCGCCTCGTGAGCTCCGGGACCGAGGCCGTGATGAGCGCGTTGAGGCTCGCGCGGGGGTTCACCGGCCGGCGCATCATCGTGAAGTTCGAAGGCTGCTACCACGGCCACAGCGATTCGCTGCTGGTGAAGGCGGGGTCGGGCGCGCTCACCTTCGGCAATCCCACTTCCGCGGGAGTGCCCGCGGAGCTCACCGCGCACACGCTCGTGCTCGACTACAACGCGCCGCAGCACGTGGCCGACGCATTCGCGCGCTTCGGCTCCGACATCGCCGCGGTGGTCCTCGAGCCCATCGCCGGGAACATGAACTTCGTGCGGCCTTCGGACGAGTTCATCCGCACGCTGCGCGAGCTCACCGCGCGCCACGGCAGCGTGCTGATCTTCGACGAGGTCATGACCGGCTTTCGCGTGGGGGCGCGCGGCGCCCAGGGAATCTTCGGCGTGACGCCCGACCTCACGACGCTGGGAAAGGTGATCGGCGGCGGCATGCCGGTGGGGGCTTTCGGCGGGCGGCGCGACATCATGCAGAAGCTGGCTCCCGTGGGCCCCGTCTACCAGGCGGGAACGCTCTCGGGCAATCCGGTCGCCGTGGCCGCGGGCCTGGCGACGTTGAAGCGCGTGCTGGCCCCCGGCTTCTTCGAGAAGCTCGCGCCGCTCACGGCGAGCCTCGTGGATTCGCTCGTTTCCGCGGCGCGGGAGGCCCACGTCGCCTTCAGCGGCGCGAGCGAGGGCGGCATGTTCGGGATCTTCTTCCGCCCCTCGCCGCCCGGCTCCTTCGCCGAGGTCATGTCGTCCGACCGCGACGCCTTCAACGCCTTCTTCCACGCGATGCTCGAGCGCGGCGTGTACCTCGCGCCCTCGGCGTACGAAGCCGGGTTCGTCTCCTCGGCGCACACGCCCGCGGACATCGCGGCGACAGCCTCGGCCGCGCGCGCGGCCTTCGCGAGCCTCGGGCGTTGATCCGCATCCTGCCCTCGCGCGCGCGCCTCGCGGGCCTGGGGCTCGCGTTCGCCGCGGTCACGATCGCCGCGCTGGCGATCACGGTGCTCCTGGACCTCGATCGAGACGCGACCGTGCATCGCGAGGTGATCCTCGCCCAGGGCGACAAGGACGAGCTCCACGCGCTGCGCGCGCACCTGCTCGAGCTGCGCTCGGCCGCGCGCCTGGCCGCGCGCACCGGCGAGCCCGGGGCTTTCCGGCTCATCGAGCGGCGCGCCGTCGACACCGAGAACGAGCTCGCGCGGCTCGAGAAACGCGCCGACGAGGGCGCGGACCTGCCCGGCATCGCCGCGCTCGCCTCGACCTCGCGCATGCTCGTGATGCACGCGAGGTCGGTCGAGGGAATGCGCGTGGCCCACGGCGCGGAGATGGCGATCGTCCTCGCCCAGCGCGCCGAGGCGCTGAGCGTCGAGGCCGGGGGGGCGCTCGACGCCGTGCTGGCGAGCGTCACGCAGCGCATCAACGAGCGCACCGAGCGCCAGCTCGAGGTGGGCGAGCGCCTGCGCCGCTACATCACGGGCCTGCTGGTGGTGGCCGCCGCGGTCCTGGGCGCGCTCTACGTGGGATATCGACGGGTGCAGTCGCGCGAGCGCGAGGCGCAGCGGCGTATCGAGTACCTCGCGCACTTCGACACCGTGACGGGGCTTCCCAACCGGGCGCTCCTCGCCGATCGCCTCGCGCAGGAGCTCGCGCGCGCCCGCCGCGCCTCGCAGCCGTTCGCGGTCCTGCTCTTCGACCTGGACGGCTTCAAGGAAGTGAACGATACGTGGGGCCACGCGGCGGGCGACAAGGTGCTCTCGCTCGTGGGAGAGCGCGCGAGGAAATGCGTGCGCGCCTCCGACACCGTGGGACGGCTGGGCGGCGACGAATTCCTCGCCATCCTTCCCGAGACGGCCGAGCCGGGCGCGGTGGGCGTTGCCGACAAGCTCCGCGAGGCCCTGCGCGAGCCCTACTTGCTCGAAGGCGCGACGGCGCGCCTATCCGCGAGCGTGGGCGTGAGCCTGCATCCCACGCACGGCGAGGATGCCGAATCGCTGCAGCGTGCGGCAGACGCCGCGCTCTACACGGCCAAGCGCGACGGCAAGGACAAGACACGAGTGGCACCCGCGCCGCGCGAATCCGCTTCCGCCCGCAGGAGCGCGGCCTAGGCGCGGGCGAAGCGCCTACTGCAACCCGGAGATGTACTCGACGAGCGCCTTCTGGTCGTTCTCCGACAGGCGCGAGGCGATGGGACCCATCACGTCGCTCTGGCGCGTTCCGGTCCCATAGTCCTTGAGCCATGCGGCAAGGAGGCTCGGGTATTGGCCCGCGAGGCGCGGATACGGCGCCGCGATCCCGTGGCCCGAGGCGCCGTGGCAGCCCGCGCACGCGGGAACGCCGAGCGCCTTGTTGCCCGCGCGCCAGAGCTTCTGCCCCTTGTCGGCGAGCGCCTTGTCGCGCGCCACCGAGTGGGCCGGCGCGAGCGACTCGAAATAGGCGCCCACGCTCGCCATGTCCTCGGGCGTGAGGCTCGCGGCCATCGCCTGCATGATCGGGTTGGGCCGCGCGCCCGATTTGAAGAGCGCGAGCTGCGTGGCGATGTAGCCGGCGTGCTGGCCGGCCAGGTGCGGTTGCGCGGGCGACGGGCTCACGCCGTTCGCGCCATGGCACGCGGCGCAGACGGTGGTGGCGAGCTGCTTGCCACGCTCCAGGTCGGGCTTGGACTCGGCGGCGGACGCGACCGCGGTGGCGCTTGCGTAGACTAGCGCCATGAGCCCGGCTAAAGCGGTGAAGACGCGCATTCGGGAACCTCGCGTGCGGAAAGACGCTGATTTTAGCGTAGCGCGCGGGCCCGCCGCCAGCCGCGGGGCGCACCGGCTGCCGCTCGCCAAGGCCGCTTACGCGATTTCCGTGCACGATCCGCACGAGCTGCCCCCGCCCGGGATTCCCGAGGTCGCCTTCGCGGGCCGAAGCAACGCGGGCAAGTCGAGCGCCCTCAACGCGATCGCGGGCAGGCGCCGCCTCGCCTTCGTGAGCAAGACGCCCGGGCGCACGCAGCTCATCAACTTCTTTTCCCTCGGGGGCGCGGCGTACCTCGTCGACCTGCCGGGCTACGGCTACGCGGGCGTACCGGGCGAGGTGCGAGCCCATTGGGAGAGCCTCGTGGGCGGCTACATCGCCGAGCGCGAATCGCTCGCGGGCGTGGTCGTCGTCATGGACGCGCGCCATCCGCTCACCACGCTCGACCGGCAGCTCCTCGACTGGCTCGCGGGCGCGAACCGCAGCGTGCACATCCTGCTCACCAAGGCCGACAAGCTTTCGCGACAGGCGGCGACTGCCACGCTCGCACGCGTGCGGCGCGAGCTCGCCGCGCAATGCCCGGGAGCCACGGCGCAGCTTTTTTCGAGCCTGAAGAACGAGGGAATCGAGGAGGCAGGCGAGGCGCTCGCGCGCCTCGCGGCCGGAAAAAACAAAGCCCCGGCTAAAGGGGAGTAAAGCCGGGGCCAAAAATGCCTTAATTGGGATTAAGGCGCCCGCTCAGGGAGGAGAAGCGGGGAAGGAGTAACCCTTCACGGGATATGAGGGGTGGCGCGTGCTAAAGTTCCCGCCTTTTTCCGGTAACGCGATGACCCCAAACCTCGGCCGGTTTCCCCAGCGGCGCATGCGCCGGTCGCGGCGCGACGACTTCACGCGCCGCCTGGTGCGCGAGGCGCGCCTCGCCCCCGAGGACTTGATCCTTCCCGTCTTCGTGCGCGAGGGAAAGGCCACGCGCGAGCCCGTGGCCTCCATGCCCGGCGTGCACCGCCATACGGTCGACGAGCTGCTGAAGCTGGTCGAGCAAGCGCTCACATTGCGCATTCCCGCCATCGTGCTCTTCCCGGTCGTCGCGCCCGAGAAAAAGAGCCTGGGCGGCGAAGAGGCGTTCAACCCCGAGGGCCTCGTTCCGCGCTGCATCCGCGAGGTGAAGAAACGTTTCCCGGACATGGGCGTGATCACCGACGTGGCGCTCGATCCCTATACCACCCATGGCCAGGACGGGCTGGTGGACACGACGGGTTATGTCGACAACGACATAACGCTCCCCGTGCTGCAGCGCCAGGCGCTCTCGCACGCCGAAGCGGGCGCGGACATCGTGGCGCCTTCCGACATGATGGATGGGCGCGTGGGAGCGATCCGCGCGGCATTGGACGAGCGCAAGCACATCCACGTGCGGATCCTCGCCTACGCGGCGAAGTACGCGTCGGCCTTCTATGGGCCCTTCCGCGACGCCGTGGGGTCGGGCGGAAACCTCGGCAAGGGCGACAAGAAGTCCTACCAGATGGATCCGGGCAACTCGCACGAGGCGCTGCACGAGGTGGCGCTCGACCTCGCCGAGGGCGCGGACTACGTGATGGTGAAGCCCGCCATGCCCTACCTCGACATCGTGCGGCGCGTGAAGGAGCGCTTCGAGGTGCCGACCTTCGTCTACCAGGTGAGCGGCGAGTACGCGATGATCCAGGCCGCCGGCGCGAACGGCTGGCTCGATGCCGACGCCTGCATGATGGAAGCGCTCGTGGGCTTCCGCCGCGCGGGCGCCGACGCGATCCTCACCTACTACGCGATCGAAGCCGCGACGCGCCTTCGCGAACGCGACTAGCGCGCGAGCAGCGCCTCGACTTCGGCGAGGCGCGCGCGAAGGGCGGGCTGCGACTCGCCGCGGCCGCGCGGGGCCGAGCGCTCGTCGTCGGGATCGAGCACGGTGACCGTGACCGTCACTTCGTCGACGTCGATCCTCAGCTGCGGGACATCCTCCATGCGCTCGCCGCGGCGCACGCGCTTGGAGCCTTCCTCGAAGCGCCAGCGCTTGTTCACCAGGTACATCGAGAACGCCTTCGCGTCGTCGGTGAAGAGCTGCAGGTTCACGTCCGAATGCTGGCCCGCGGTCCCGGAGAGCACCGAGCCCACGAGCACGGGACGGAACGCCTCCAGCTCGCGCATGACCCTCACCGCCACTTCGCGCAGCCGGCGCAGCTGCGCGGGCTGCTCTTCCTTCTGGTAGAGGCCCTGGTACTCGCGCAGCGCCTCCTCGATCTCCTGGTTGTCGGGCAGCAGGTTCGCGTCGGCGAGGCCCTCCTGCCGCGCGGCCTTCATCTTCGCCGCGCCGTAGTCGGCCACGCCGTCCTCGGCCATCATCCGCGCCGCGACGTAGGCGATATGGCGGCGCAGGTTGGCGTCGCGGCGGGATCGGGCCTTGGGCATGGTCGTGCGGCGCTAGAAGATCTGGTTCTTCACTTCCGCGGGCGGGCTGCCGTCGCGCGCCACGGCGCTGTCGTCGCCATAAGGCGGCTGCGACTCCTGGTAGAAGTACTCCATCGTCTTGCTCGCGCCATCGCGCTCGCGAAGCCCCGTCACCGGGTTGATGTTCACCGCGACCACGCCGGCGGGAGCGGTGAGCTCCGATTCCGGGACGCCCTTCAGCATCTTGCCGGCATATCCCATCCAGAGCGGCAGCGCCGCGATGCCGCCGGTCTCGTTGTTGCCGAGGTTGGCGGGCGTGTCGAAGCCGATCCAGGCGACGGCGACCAATTGGCTCTGGAAGCCGCAGAACCACGCGTCCACGTGGTCGTTGGTGGTGCCGGTCTTGCCCGCGAGGTCGTTGCGGCCGAGCTTCATGGCGCCATAGGCCGTTCCGTAGCGCACCACGTCGCGCATGAGCGTGGTCATGAGGAAGGCGTTGCGCTCGTCGAGCACGCGCTCGGCATCCACGCCCGCCTTCTCCGGATGCGCCTGGTACAGGACCTGCCCGCGATTGTCCTCGATGCGCTCGATGAACCAGGGCTTCACCCGGTAGCCGCCGTTGGCGAAGACCGCATACGCGGAGGCCATCTGCAAAGGCGTGGCCGAGCCCGCCCCCAGGGCCATGGTGAGGTAGGCCGGGTGCATCTTCGGCTCGAAGCCGAAGCGCTGGATGTAGTCCTGGGCATAGCCGGTGCCTATCGCCTGCAGCAGCCGGATCGAGACCATGTTCTTCGACTTGGCGAGCGCCGTGCGAAGGCGCATGGGGCCGTCGTACTTGTTGTCGTAGTTGTGGGGCTCCCAGAGCTGTCCGCCGGTCTTCGCCGCGTCGATCACGAATGGCGCGTCGTTCAGGACCGTGGCGGGAGTGAAGCCCTTCTCGAGGGCGGCCGAGTAGATGAAGGGCTTGAAGCTCGAGCCCGGCTGGCGCCAGGCCTGGGTCACGTGGTTGAACT
>DATBEA010000376.1:0-4973 GCA_036276215.1 Usitatibacter sp. | reverse complement strand
CATGGGCGTGGTGTCGCCCCGGGGCACCGGCACACCGGCGTTCGCCGAAGCGCTCACCGCGGGACGCTCGGGCGTGAGGCGCCTGGAGATGGAAACGCCGCGGCCGCTCGCTACGCGCATCGGTGCGCCCGTCGCGGGCTTCGATGCCGCCTCGCGATTTCCCGCGGCAAGGTCGCGCATGCTCGATCGCGTGAGCCAGCTGGCGCTCACCGCGGCGAATGAAGCGGTAGCGTCCTCCTGCGGGGCGCTCGAGGGCGCCGATCCCACGGCGGGCGGCGTCTTCGTCGGCACGGGCATGGGCGGCGCGCAGTCCACCGACGACAACTATCGGACGCTGTACGCCGAGCAGTCCGACCGCGTGAAGCCCTTCAGCGTGCTCCTCGCGATGAGCAACGCGCCGTGCGCATGGATCGCGCTGGAGCACGGCCTCTCGGGTCCCAGCATCTCGTATTCGAGCGCCTGCGCCTCGTCGGCCGTCGCGATCGGCGAAGCCTACCGGCGCGTGGCGAGCGGCGAATGCGTGGTCGCCATTGCCGGTGGCGCCGAGGCGCCGCTCACTTTCGGCACGATCCGCGCGTGGGAAGCGCTACGCACGCTCGCGGCCGAGGATCCCGCGGATCCCTCCGCGTCGTGCAAGCCCTTCGCGCGCGACCGCAGCGGCCTGGTGCTGGGTGAAGGCGCGGCGATGCTGGTCCTCGAGGACCGCGAGCGCGCGCTGGCGCGCGGCGCGTCGATCGTTGCGGAGATCGTGGGCTATGGCGTCTGCACGGATACGAGCCACATCACGCGGCCTTCGGTCGCCGCGCAGGCTCGGGCGATGCGCCTTGCCCTCGAGGGTGCGGGGCTCGACCCGGCGCAAGTGGGATACGTGAACGCGCACGGCACCGGCACGGAGGCCAACGATGGCGTGGAGACGGCGGCGATCCGCGAGGCGCTCGGCAGCCACGCCGGACGCACGCCCGTGAGCTCGACCAAGTCGATGCACGGGCACTTGCTCGGCGCCGCGGGCGCGATGGAGCTCGTCGCCGCCCTTCTCGCGCTTCGCAGCCACGTGCTGCCGCCCACGATGCACCTCGCGAATCCCGATCCCGCCTGCGACCTCGACTACGTGGCCAATGCCTCGCGCAGGGTCTCGCCGTTCGAGGCCGTTCTCTCCAATTCCTTCGCCTTCGGAGGGACCAACGCCGTCCTCGCGGCGCGTTTGTCGTGAATGCCGGCTCCGCTAGTGGACCGCGAGATCAACTCCTCGAGGGCGGAGCCGCAGGCTTGCCCTTCCCTTTGAGTTCGGCCTCGGCCGCGTACCAGTCGGACTGGTCGTCGCCATCGAAACCGCCACGCGCGAGCCAGCGCTGGTAGGCGGCGATCGCCACCTGACGCTGCCAATGTTCGCCCGTCACGGCGAAATCGCCGCCCCCTGCTCCATCCGCAGGGATGCCGGCGGCGGATTCGACACGCTTGGCCGGCTTCGAATCATTTTTCCTGCCTGAAAAGATTGCCATCGATTAACGCCCGTTGCCTTGGAATGCGTGGGATACGCGGCTCGTGCGACTGGTTCCAACGATCGCCATGAATGCGCAAAGGAGCCGTGCGCGAGCCGTTCGGAACCACCCGTCGAGCATTCCCCATTCGTGCGATCCTGTTTCGGCAATTCGCGCAAGGCGCGGCGTTTCACTGGATGCAAATTGTCTGTGATTGCGCTACGATTTCAGCACCAACGAAGGTAACGCGATCCCAATGGCGACACCGAGAGTGATCGTTGTCGATTTCCCCCGCGACGGTGCGGCGGCCCTCGCCGCCTACCTGGGTGCGCAGGGATGCGACGCGCGCACGGCGGCCGATGGCCGGCAGGCCCTCGAGCTCATTCGTGATTGGCCCGCGGACGGAGTCGTCTCCGAGATCGAGCTGCCCCAGGTTTCGGGCCTCGAGCTTGCTCGCAGCTTGCGTTACGACTTCGGCAAGTCGATCCGGCTCGTCGCCCTCACGGCCTGGGCCGGCCGGCGCGACCGCGACCTCGCCCTCAGCGCGGGGTTCGACGACGTGGTCGCAAAGCCGGCCGATCCGTCGGCCATCGCCTTGGCGCTCGACCTCCAGTCCATGGCACTCATCGCGCGCGCCCGCCAGGCAACCGTGCAGCAGCTGAACCTCACCCTCGACCTGGCGGAATCCTTCCAGAAGTTGCAGCGCATCGTCCCGCCCAACGAAGCCGATGTCGTGGCTCGCCTGGCAGGCTTCGTGCGGAATGGATTGAGCCGTGCCGCGATCTCGGCGGCAGACCGGGAGCGCCTCGGGGCGCGACTGGACGAGCTGCATCTCTGACCGCGCAGGGCTTCCACCGCGGCGATCGAGGCCGTCCTCAGCGCTACCCGATAGCCGTCACGGACCCCCGCGCGCACCCACGGCAGCGAACACCTGCCCGCTCGAGTAGCTCGACTCCCCGGACGCGAGAAGCACGTAGATCCCCGCGAGCTCGACGGGCTGGCCCGGGCGGCCCATGGGCGTCTCCTTGCCGAAATCGGGAATCTTGTCCGGCGGTTGCCCCCCCGTGACCTGGAGCGCGGTCCAGAACGGACCGGGCGCCACCGCATTCACCCGGATGCCCTTCTGCGCGAGCTGCTTCGCGAGCCCCTTCGTGAAGATCATGATGGCGCCCTTGGTGGCCGCGTAGTCGATGATCTCCTCGCTGGGCTCGTAGGCGTTGATGGACGCGGTATTGATGATGGCCGAGCCCGCCTTCATGTGCTCGAGCGCCGCCTTGGTGATCCAGAACATCGCGTAGACGTTGGTCTTGAAGGTCTCGTCGAAGTTGGCGGTCGTGATCTCGTCGATCGACTTGTGCGCGATCTGCCGCGCCGCGTTGTTCACGAGGATGTCGAGCCCGCCCAGCTCGCGCACCGCCTCGGACACGAGACGCTTGCAGAACGCCTCGTCCTTGATGTCGCCGGGAATCCCGTGCGCCTTGCGGCCCTCCTTGCGGATCAGCTCGATCACCTCGCGAGCGTCAGGCTCCTCCGCGGGGAGATAGTTGATGACGACGTCGGCGCCCTCGCGCCCGTAGGCGATGGCCGCGGCGCGGCCGATGCCCGAATCGCCGCCCGTGATCAAGGCCTTCCGGCCCTTCAGCCGGCCGGACCCCTTGTAGCTCGCCTCGCCGTGGTCGGGTTTCGGGTCCATCTTGCCGCAAAGTCCCGGCCAGGGCTGCTGCTGCTTCGGAAACGGCGGCTTCGGATATTCCGTGACGGGATTGGGCGGCGTGCCGTCGGCGCGCGGCGAGCCGCCGTCCGCCGCGGCCTGCTGCGCCTGCGAGGGCGTGGCCATCATCATGACGAAGGTCGTTGCCATTCCGTTCACGACGAGGCGGCGCGTCTCGTCGTGCTTTTCCGAATCCATGTTTTCTCCTTTTGCGCGAGGGGATGTCGTTCGGACATGAACTTGCGCGCGGCGTTTCTTTCCAACAGGAAATCCGCAAGGAGCAGCTCTCATGGCGCAGACGGTCGGCGATTTCCTCTTGCAACGCCTTGGCGAATGGGGCGTGAAGCGCATCTACGGTTACCCGGGCGACGGCATCAACGGAATCATGGGTGCGCTCGGCCGCAACGACGCGATGCAATTCGTGCAGGCGCGCCACGAGGAGCTGGCCGCGTTCATGGCATGCGCCCACGCGAAGTTTTCCGGCGAGCTCGGGGTGTGCCTTGCGACCTCCGGCCCTGGCGCGATACATCTGCTGAATGGCCTATACGACGCGGCGGCGGACCACCAGCCCGTGCTCGCCATCGTCGGACAGCAGAAACGCGCTTCCCTCGGCGGGGACTACCAGCAGGAAGTCGACCTCACGTCGCTCTTCAAGGACGTGGCGCACGAATATGTCCACATGTGCACCACTCCGGAGCAGGTGCGCCATCTCGTGGACCGCGCGTGCCGCATCGCGATCGAGCACCGCACCGTGACCTGCCTCGTCTTCCCCAACGACGTGCAGGAGCTGGACGCCGTTCCCGTCCCGCCGCGAGAGCACGGCACGGTGCACTCCGGCGTCGGCATCGCACGCCACAGCCAGGTGCCCGATGCCGCATCGTTGCAGAAGGCGGCCGACATCCTCAACGCCGGCAAGAAGGTCGCGATCCTCGCGGGCGCGGGTGCATTGCATGCCACCGACGAGCTGATCGAGGCGGCGGATCTCCTCGGCGCCGGAATCGCCAAGGCGCTCCTCGGCAAGGCGGCCGTGCCCGACGACCTGCCGTTCGTGACGGGTTCCATCGGGCTCCTGGGCACCAAGCCCAGCTGGGACCTGATGACCGAATGCGACACGCTCCTCATGGTGGGCTCGGCATTCCCATATTCGGAATTCCTGCCCGAAGAGGGGCAGGCGCGCGGCGTGCAGATCGACATCGACGGCCGGATGCTGAGCCTGCGCTACCCGATGGAGCTGAACCTCGTCGGCGACTCCCGCGAGACGCTGCGCGCCCTGATCCCGCTCCTGGAACGCAAGGAAGACCGCAAGTGGCGCGAGACGATCGAGGCGAACGTGGGCCGCTGGTGGCGCGTGATCGAGAAGCGCGCCGCCAACGAGGCGAACCCGGTGAATCCGCAGCTTCTCTTCTGGGAGCTGTCGAAGCGCTTGCCCGACAACTGCATCCTGAGCGCCGACTCGGGAACGGCGGCGAGCTGGTATGCGCGCGACGTGAAGATGCGCCGCGGCATGATGGGCTCGGTCTCGGGGGGATTGGCGACCATGGGATGCGGCGTCCCCTACGCGATCGCCGCCAAGTTCACGCACCCGGACCGGGTCGCCGTCGCCATGGTGGGCGACGGGGCCATGCAGATGAACGGATTGAACGGCCTCATCACCATCGCGAAGTATTGGAAGACCTGGGCGGATCCACGGCTCGTCGTGCTCGTCCTCGACAACCGGGACCTCAACATGGTCACCTGGGAGCAACGCATCCTCGAGGGCGACCCGAAGTACGAGCCCTCGCAGG
>DATBEA010000375.1:0-9166 GCA_036276215.1 Usitatibacter sp. | reverse complement strand
CTTCGCGATGAAGCGATCGCCGGGGCAGCCCAAGATCCGGGTCTTCAATCCCGAGGTCGAGGAGCACGGCTGGCAGAGCCCGCACACCGTGATCGAGATCGTCAACGACGACATGCCGTTCCTCGTGGACTCGGTCACGATGGAGGTGAATCGGCTGGGCTACACGCTGCACCTCTTCAACCACCCGCTCTTCTCGACCACCCGCGACGCGGAAGGGCACCTCGAATCGTTCGGCCCGCCCTCCAGGGACGGGCGCCACGAGTCGCTGATCCACGTGGAGGTGGACCGCGAGATCGAGCCCGCGCGCCTGAAGGAGCTGGGGCAGGGCATCCTCGCGGTCCTCGCCGACGTGCGCAGCGCCTTCGAGGATTGGAACGCGATGCGCGCGAAGATGGAAGGGATCGTGAAGGAGCTGGAGAGCCCGCCCGAATTCCTGAAGGGCGAGGAGACCGACGAGATCCGCGCCTTCCTCGCCTGGGCGTCCGACCACCACTTCACGTTCCTGGGCTACCGCGACTACGACCTCGACACGGTGAACGGCGAGGACCAGCTGAAGATCGTGCCGCGCTCGGGCCTGGGCGTCTTGCGCGAGCCCAAGCTGGGCGGCGTTTCCGCGAGCTTCGCCGAGCTGCCGGCGCAGCTGCGGGCGCTTGCACGCGACCCGGCGCTCCTCGTGCTCACCAAGGCGAACGCCCGCGCGACCATCCATCGTCCGGGCTACCTCGACTATATCGGCGTGAAGCGCTTCGATGCGGCCGGAAAAGTCTCGGGCGAGCGGCGCTTCGTGGGGCTCTACACCTCGTCGGCGTACCACGCCGATCCGCGCCAGGTGCCGCTCCTGCGCCGCAAGGTGGCGCGCGTGGTCGAGCGCGCGGGTTTCCGCCAGTACAGCCACATGTACAAGAACCTCCTCACGGTGCTCCAGGGCTATCCGCGCGACGAGCTCTTCCAGGTGGACGAGGACACGCTGCTCGACACGGCGTTGGGGATCCTTCGGCTCGGCGACCGGCGCAAGACCCGCGTCTTCATCCGCCGCGACGTGTTCGGGCGCTTCTACTCGTGCCTCGTCTTCATGCCGCGCGAGAACTTCAACACCGACGCGCGCGTGAAGGTGGCGGAGATCCTGCGCCGCCACCTGAGCGGGACCTCGGTGGAATTCACCGTGCACCTCTCGGAGACGGTGCTCGCACGCATCCACATGCTGGTGCGCGCCAACCCGCGCGACATCCCGAACTACGACATCCACGCGATCGAGGCGGACATCGCCCACGCGACGCGTCCGTGGGAGGACGACCTCAAGATCGCCGCCATCGAGGCGCTCGGCGAGGAGCGCGCGACGCCGCTGCTGCGCGCTTACTCGGGCGCCTTCCCCGTGGCCTACCGCGACGACGTGTCGCCCCGCGCGGCGGTGCGCGACCTGGCCTCCATCGAGAAGCTTTCGCAAGAGCATCCGTACGTGGTGAACCTCTATCGCCCGGTGGAGGGCGACGAGCGGACGCTGCGCCTTCGCGTCTTCCGCCTGGGCGGCTCGGTGCCGCTCTCGGCGAGCCTTCCGGTGCTGGAGAACATGGGCCTCGAGGTGCTCGACGAGACCTCCTTCGAGATCACGCGGCGCGATTCGCCGCCCGTCTTCCTCCACGACTTCGGCATGCGGGCCTCGCGCGCCATTCCCGACGTGCAGGAGGTGAAGGCGATCACCGAGGATGCGCTGCTGAGAGTCGCGCGCCGCGAGATCGAGAACGACGGCTTCAATCGCCTGACGCCGCTCGCGGCGCTTCCCGCCGACGACGTGATCGTGATCCGCGCCTACGCCAAGTACCTGCGGCAGGCGGCGTTCACGTTCAGCCAGGCCTACCTCGAGCAGACGCTTGCCGGGCATCCCGACATCACCCGCAAGCTCGTGGCGCTCTTCCACGCGCGCTTCGACCCGCAGATGCAATCGCGCCGCGAGGAGCTCCAGAAGGAGCTCGAGGCCGAGGTGAAGGAGGCGCTGAACGACGTGCCCGTGGCCGACGAGGACCGGATCCTGCGCCGGTTCCTCGCGCTCATCCGCGCCACGCTTCGCACCAACCACTGGGTGAAAGGCGCGGGCGGCGCGCGCAAGCCCTTCGTGTCGCTCAAGTTCAAGTCCGGCGAGGTGCCGGAGCTTCCGGACCCGCGCCCGTTGTTCGAGGTCTGGGTGTACTCGCCGCGCTTCGAGGCGATTCACCTGAGGGGCGGCAAGGTCGCCCGGGGCGGCCTTCGCTGGTCCGACCGGCCCGAGGATTTCCGCACCGAGGTGCTGGGGCTCATGAAGGCGCAGGTCGTGAAGAACTCCGTGATCGTGCCCACGGGATCGAAGGGCGGCTTCGTGCTGAAGAGCGCGCCGCCCGCCTCCGAGCGCGAGGCCTTCATGAAGGAAGGCGTCGCCTGCTACCAGGATTTCCTGCGCGGCCTGCTCGACGTGACCGACAACCTGGTGGGCGGCAAGGTGGTGCCGCCGAAGGATGTCGTGCGCCACGATCCCGACGATCCCTATCTCGTGGTCGCGGCCGACAAGGGCACCGCGACCTTCTCGGACTTCGCCAATGCGATCTCCGCCGAATACGGCTTCTGGCTGGGCGATGCGTTCGCCTCCGGGGGCAGCGCCGGCTACGACCACAAGAAGATGGGCATCACCGCCAAGGGCGCGTGGGAGAGCGTGAAGCGCCACTTCAGGGAGATGGGCGTGGACACGCAGTCGCAGGATTTCCTGGTGGCCGGCATCGGCGACATGTCGGGCGACGTGTTCGGCAACGGCATGCTGCTCTCGCGGCACATCAAGCTCGTGGCGGCCTTCGACCATCGCCACGTGTTCCTCGACCCCAGCCCCGATCGGCAGGCGTCGTTCAAGGAGCGCGAGCGCTTGTTCGCGTTGCCGCGCTCGTCGTGGGACGACTACGACAGGAAGCTCATCTCGAAGGGCGGCGGCGTGTTTGCGCGCACCGCGAAGGCGATCCCGGTGTCGGCCGAGGCGGCCGCCGCCATCGGCATCGCGGCCGGCGACCTCACGCCCGCCGAGCTCATGAAGGCGATCCTGAAGGCGCCGGTGGACCTCTTCTACAACGGCGGCATCGGCACCTACGTGAAGGCTTCGCACCAGTCGAACGCCGAAGCGGGCGACCGCGCCAACGACGCGATCCGCGTGAACGGCCGCGACCTGCGCTGCAAGGTGGTGGGCGAGGGCGGCAACCTCGGCTTCACGCAGCTCGGGCGCATCGAGTACGCGGATGCCGGCGGGCGCATCTACACCGATGCGATCGACAACTCGGCCGGCGTGGACTGCTCCGACCACGAGGTGAACATCAAGATCCTCGTGAACCTGGTGATGGAAGACGGCGAGATGACGTTGAAGCAGAGGAACGCCTTCCTCGCCGAGATGACCGACGACGTGTCGCGCCTGGTGCTCTCCGACAACTACTACCAGACGCAGGCGCTTTCGGTGGCGGGCGTGCGAGCCGACAAGCTCCTCGACTCGCAGGCCGCGCTCATGCGCACGCTGGAAAAGGCGGGCAAGCTCAATCGCGCGGTGGAGTTCCTGCCTCCCGAAGACGAAATCGCCGAGCGCCACACGGCCAAGAAGGGCCTCACGCCGCCCGAACGCGCGGTGCTCCTCGCCTACTCGAAGATGGTGCTTTCCGACGAGCTCGTCGCCGCGCAGGCGCTGGTGGACGACGACTACGTGAGCAGCGCGCTGGTGGGCTACTTCCCGGTGCTGCTGCAGAAACGCTACGCCGACGTGATGCCGCGCCATCCGTTGCGCCGCGACATCATCGCGACCGTCGTCGCCAACACGATGATCAACCGCACCGGCAGCGTCTTCGTGTCGCGCATGCAGGAGGAGACCGGCGCCACGCCCGAGGAAGTGACGCGCGCCTTCATCCTCACGCGCGACATCTTCGGTCTCGAATCGCTCTGGCTCGAGATCGACGCGCTCGACAACAAGGTGCCCGCGCAGCTCCAGTACGAGATGCTGATCGACGTGGGCCGCCTGGTGGTGCGCTCGGCGCTCTGGTTCCTGCGCCGGCGGCGCGAGAAGCTGCCGATCGCCGAAGTGATCGCGATCTTCAAGCCCGGCGTGGCCGCCCTTCGCAACCAGGTGCCGGCGATCCTCGCGGCGTCCGATCGCCTCGCGTTCGACAAATCGGTGGAGCGGCTCACGAGCCAGGGCGTGCCGGCGGACCTTGCCGCTCGCTATGCGGGGCTCGAGGGCCTCTATGCCGTGCTCGACTCCACCGAGGTCTCCGTCGAGCAGAAGAAGACCATGGAGGAGATCGGCGGCCTCTACTTCACGCTGGTGGGCGAGCTCGACCTGCGCTGGGTGGCCGAGAAGATCACGCAGCTGCCCACCGACACCTCGTGGCAGGCGCTCGCGAGGAACGCCCTGCGCGACGACCTCGCGGCGCAGCAACGCGCGCTCACCGCGACGGTCGCCAAGCTCACGATGGCGGGCTGGAAGGAGCGCTACGCCCCGGCGATCGCGCGCTACCGGGCGATGATCGAGGAGCTGCGCCGCCTGCCCACGCTCGATCTCGCGGTGCTTTCGGTGCTGTTGCGGGAGCTTCGCTCGCTCGCCTGACCAAGTCGTTCCGGGTCCATTCAGTCGACGATCAGCGCGGCGACCACGTTCCGCCCCTCGGCGAGGAGGATGTTGTACGTCCGGCACGCGGCGGGCGTGTCCATGACCTCGACGCCGATGCGCGCCTTGTGCAGGGGCGCGAGGATCGGCTGCTCGGGGAATCGGAAGGCGGAGCCGGTGCCGATCAGCGCGATCTCGGGCGCGAGCTCGACGATCGCCGCGAGATGGTCGGCAGTGAGCGCCTCGATGGAGGCCGCGGGCCAGTCGGTCACGAGGCGATCGCCGCTCACCACGAGGCTCGAGGTGTAGCGTTTTGCGTTGACCTCCACGTAGCCCTCGCCGTAGCCGGTGAAGGCGTTGCGGCCCCCGGATGAGTCGCGCGAGATTTTCACGCTAGAATCATAGCGTTTTGCACCGCAGCATGACGATCCATGAACCTGAACGACGCCGGAAATCCCGTGACTCCCGAATTCTCGCGCATCAAGCGCCTTCCCCCGTACGTCTTCAACATCACCAACGAGCTGAAGATGTCGGCGCGACGGGCCGGCGAGGACATCATCGACCTGTCGATGGGCAACCCCGACGGCCCCACGCCGCGCCACATCGTGGACAAGCTCGTTGAGGTCGCCCAGCGCGAGGACACGCACGGCTACTCGGTCTCGAAGGGCATCCCGCGGCTTCGCCGCGCCATCTGCCAGTGGTACAAGCGCCGCTGGGACATCGACCTCGACATGGACCGGGAGGCGATCGTCACCATCGGCTCCAAGGAGGGCCTCGCGCACCTGATGCTCGCGACCCTCGACCGCGGCGACACGGTGCTGGTGCCCAACCCGAGCTACCCGATCCACATCTACGGCGCCATCATCGCCGGGGCGGACATCCGCTCGGTGCGCATGACCCCCGGGGTCGATTTCTTCGAGGAGGCCGAGCGCGCCATCCGCGAGCTCATCCCGAAGCCCAAGATGCTGATCCTGGGCTTCCCCTCGAATCCGACGGCGAAGTGCGTCGAGCTCGAATTCTTCGAGAAGATCATCGCGCTCGCCAAGCAGCACGGCATCCTCGTGGTGCACGACCTCGCCTACGCCGACATCACCTACGACGGCTGGAAGGCGCCCTCGATCATGCAGGTGCCCGGCGCGCGCGACGTGGCGGTGGAATTCTTCACGATGTCGAAGAGCTACAACATGGCCGGCTGGCGCATCGGCTTCATGGTCGGCAACGCGGATCTCGTGAACGCCCTCGCGCGCATCAAGAGCTACCACGACTACGGCACGTTCACGCCGCTGCAGGTGGCCGCCATCGCGGCCCTCGAAGGCCCGCAGGAATGTGTCGAGGAGATCCGCGCGAAGTACGAGAAGCGCAGGGACGTGATGGTGAAGGGCCTGCACGACATCGGCTGGATGGTGGAGAACCCGAAGGCCTCCATGTACGTCTGGGCCATGATTCCCGAGAAGTACCGCGAGATGGGCTCCATCGAGTTCGCGAAGAAGCTCCTGAAGGACGCGAAGATCGCCGTGGCCCCGGGCATCGGATTCGGCGACTATGGCGACGACCACGTGCGCATCGCCCTCATCGAGAACGAGAGCCGCTCGCGCCAGGCGATCCGCGGCATCAAGGAGATGTTCCGCAAGGACGGACTCCTCGCGTGAAGGTCGTGCCCGTCTCCAACGCGAAGGGTGAGGTCACCGACGCGAAGCTCCTCGCATCGGCCGAGCGCGTGCATCGCCAGCTTCGCCCGCACCTGAAGGACTACGTGGGCCGCATGAAGGAGGTCCTGGCCGCGGGGGCCGAGATGGCGGTGTGCGTCGTGGAGGGCGACGTCGCCGGCGTGACGGTCTTTCGCGTGCTGGAAAAGACCCACTCGGGGCGCGACCTCTACTGCGACGACCTGGTGGCCGACGAGGCGAAACGCTCGACCGGCGTGGGACATTCGCTGATGCAATACATGGAAACGATCTGCCGGGAGCGCCGCTGCGACACGTTCTCGCTCGACTCGGGGGCACAGCGGCAACAGGCGCACAAGTTCTACTTCCGCGAGGGGATGGTCATCACCTCGTTCCATTTCGACAAGAAAATAAAATAACGTGAAACCCATCCAGGTCGGCCTGCTCGGCCTCGGCACGGTCGGCAGCGGCACCATCGAGGTCCTGCGCCGCAACCGCGAGGAGATCTCGCGCCGGGCCGGGCGCGAGATCGTGATCAAGGTCGCGAGCGCCAAGGACCTCACCAAGGAGCGCAAGGTTTCGCTCGACGGCATCGAGCTGGTGCCGACGGCGGGCCACATCGTGACGCGTCCCGACATCGACATCGTGGTGGAGCTGATTGGCGGGGACACGGCGGCGCGCGACCTGGTGCTGAAGGCGATCGACGCCGGCAAGCACGTGGTCACCGCCAACAAGGCGCTTCTTGCCAGGCACGGCACCGAGATCTTCTCCCACGCGCACAAGGCGGGCGTGATGGTCGCCTTCGAGGCGTCGGTCGCGGGCGGCGTGCCCATCATCAAGGCGATCCGCGAGGGCCTTTCGGCCAACCGCATCGAGTGGATCGCCGGGATCATCAACGGCACCTGCAACTACATCCTCTCGGAGATGCGCGACAAGGCGCTGCCCTTCGACATGGTGCTGGGCGAGGCGCAGCGCCTGGGCTACGCCGAGACCGATCCGTCCTTCGACGTGGACGGCATCGACGCCGCGCACAAGCTCACGATCCTCGCGGCGATCGCCTTCGGCATCCCGATGCAGTTCGACAAGTGCTACACCGAGGGCATCGGCAAGCTCACCGCGCTGGACATCAAGTACGCCGAGGGCCTGGGCTACCGCATCAAGCTCCTGGGGATCACGCGCCGTGCGGCGAACGGCATCGAGCTTCGCGTGCATCCCACGCTCGTCCCGTCGCGCCGGCTCATCGCCAACGTGGAGGGCGTGATGAACGCGGTGCTTGTGAATGGCGATGCCGTGGGCCCCACGCTCTATTACGGGCGGGGCGCGGGCGCCGAGGCGACCGCCAGCGCCGTCGTGGCCGACCTCGTGGACGTGACGCGCATGGCCACCGCCGATCCCGAGCAGCGCGTGCCGCACCTGGCCTTCCAGCCCGACCGCCTCTCCGACACGCCGATCCTGCCCATGGAGCAGGTCGAGACGGCGTATTACCTGAGGCTTCGCGCCCTCGATCGCCCCGGCGTGCTCGCGGATGTCACGCGCATCTGCGCCGACCAATCGATCTCCATCGACGCCATCTTCCAGAAGGAAGCCGCGGAGGGCGAAGAGCAGGTGGACGTCGTGATCCTCACCCACGCCACGGTCGAGAAGAACATCAATGCGGCGATCCGCAAGATCGAGGCGCTCGCGACGATCCCGGTGCCGGTAGTGAGGATCCGGCTGGAAGAGCTGTTGTGAGGCGGTGGGTTCGCCGGCTTTCCCTGGCGCTGGCGACCGTACCGGCCTTCGCGATGGCGACGCCCGTGTGCGACAGCCGGGAAGGCTACAAGAAGTTCTACGACGAGGTCGATACGCTTGCCGGCGCGCTCAAAGACAAGCGCTTCCACGACCTGGACGCCAGGCTGAATGCCGCGCTGGACGACGCCCAGGCCGGCCGCATCACCGACGACGAGGCCGGGCGCTGGTTCGCGAGGCTCTTCCAGAAGCAGCGAATCGGTGACGAGCCGCACCGCGACTGGATCGCCGCGTATCCCAAGTCGAGGGCCGCCCTGGTGGCCGCCGCCTACGACCACATGGGCCGTGGCTTCGCCGCCCGCTCGCCTGAATTCCCGGACAAGGCCTCCGATGCGCAATCCGAGGCGATGCGCACCGAGTTCGAGAAGGCGTACCCCTTGCTCGACCAGGCCGATTCCCTGGGCAAGCCGCTTTCCCTCTCGGAGGCGCTGCGCCTCGACATGCGCACGCATGCGCGCGAGCTTTCCCAGGTCGCGTTCCAGCCGCGCATGGCCCACGCGCTCTCGAAGTTTCCGCAATCGACCTCGTTGAGGCTTGTGTGGATCAACAAGAGCACCCCGAAGTGGGGCGGAAGCCTCGAGGCCGTGGCGGCGGTGGAGAAGTCCCTCGGGCCGCTGCCGCCCGCCGAGCAGCGTTACATGAGATATGTGATCGCCGAAGACACGGGCGACGCCTTCGAGCTCGCCGGGCAATACGATGCCGCTGGACGCCTCTATGACCAGGCCATCCCCTTGTGTCCCGGCTTCTGGAGCGCACTTCAGTCGGCGATGCGCGCCTACCAGAAGGCGAAGAACCATGACGCGCTGATCAAGGATTCGAACGTGTACCTCGCGCGCTACCCGAAGGCGTCATGGGGCTTGGTGAAGCGCGGCTGGGCCTACAGCCAGAAGGGCAATTACGTGGCCTCGCGACACGACTACGAGATCGCCGCATCGCTCGGTTACGCCCCGGGATTCAGCGGACTGGCCTGGTTCTTCGAAACAGGCCAGGGAGTGAAGCAGGATTACGCGCACGCCATCGACCTCTACCAGGAGGCCGTCGACCATGGCGAAGCCAAGAGCCGGGACGACGTGGAGCGGGTGAAGAAGAAGACCGCGGAGCAGCACAAGTGAAATAC
>DATBEA010000374.1:0-5207 GCA_036276215.1 Usitatibacter sp. | reverse complement strand
CTACAAGACGCTCTACAAGTCGAAGCTTTCGCTCGCCCAGGCCCGCGAGGAGCTCGAGCGCCAGGCGGCCGAAAGCCCCGAGGTGCGCGCCTTCGCCGAGTTCATCGCGCGCTCCACGCGCGGCATCCTGCGCGGATGAAGGTCGCGATCGTCGCGGGCGAGCCTTCGGGCGACCTGCTCGGCGCCGCGCTCATCCGGGCGGTGAAGTCCCGCTGGCCCGACACCGAGTTCTACGGCATCGCCGGCCCGCGCATGCTCGCCGAAGGCGCGACCACCCTCGTGCCGATGGAAAAGCTCGCGGTGCGCGGCTACGCCGAGGTGCTGAAGAGCCTGCGCGAGCTGATCGCGCTTCGCTCCGGCCTCACCCGGCGATTCCTCGCCGACCGCCCGGACCTCTTCATCGGCGTGGACGCTCCCGATTTCAACATGGGCGCGCGCTGGCTGCCCGGCATCGAGCCGAAGCTGAAGGACGCGAAGATTCCGGTGGTGCATTACGTGAGCCCGTCGGTGTGGGCGTGGCGGCCGAACCGCGTGCGCTGGATCGGGCGCTCGGTGGACCGCATCCTGGCGCTCTTCCCCTTCGAGCCCGCGATCTACGAGAAGGCCGGCACCACGGTGGATTACGTGGGCCATCCGCTCGCCGACGCGATGCCGCGCGAGCCCGACCGGCGCGAGGCGCGCGCGCAGCTGCGACTGGGCGCATCGGCCATCGCCGTGGCGCTTCTCCCGGGAAGCCGCGTGAACGAGCTCGAGATGCACGCCGACCTCTTCATCGACACGGCGCGCGAGCTCTACGGGAAGCGCCCCGAGCTTCGCTTCTTCGTGCCGCTCGCCACGCGGGAGACACGCGACTATTTCGAGCATCGCCTCTATGCGCGCGAGGCGCGCGAGCTTCCCATCACCATCCTCTTCGGCCACGCGCAGCTGGCGCTCCATGCCGCCGACGTGGCGCTGGTGAAGAGCGGCACGGCGACGCTGGAAGCCGCGCTCGCGCGCTGCCCGATGGTGATCACCTACAAGCTCACGCCGTTCACCTACCGCAAGGCGAAGCGAAGCGCGCAGCTTCCCTACGTGGGCCTGCCCAACATCCTCGCGGGCGAGTTCATCGTCCCCGAGCTCCTCCAGGACGAGGCCACGCCCGCCAACCTCGCGCAGGCCGTGGGCAACTGGCTCGACAACAAGACCGCGCGCGAGCGCCTCAAGCAGCGCTTCGCCCGCATCCACGAAACGCTCGCCCGGGGGCACGAAGCCCGCATCGTCGAGGCCCTCGCGCCTTACTTCGCCGGCGTGCCCATGGCCCAAGCCGGGACGGGCGGGGGATTCGCGCCGGGCCAATTCGCCGCCGCGCCCGGCCGATGAAGTCCATCGGCTCCCGCGACAACCCGGCGTACAAGCGGATGTCGAGGCTCTACAAGAGCGGGCAGGAGCGGCGCGCGGCGGGGGTGTCGCTTCTCGAGGGCTCCCACCTCATCGCGGCCTTCCTCGATTCGGGGCGCGTGGTCGAGGAATTGGCCGTCAACGCCGACGGCCTCGAAGACGCTGAGGTCGCGGGCCTCGTCACCCGCGCGCAGCCCGCGCGCGCGACGCTTCTCTCCGAGGCGCTCTTCAAGTCCATCTCGAGCGTGGATTCGCCCACCGGGATCGTGGCCTTCGTGAAGACGCCCGCGCCGATGCTGCCTCCCGCCGACGCGCCCCTCGTGATCGCGCTGGAAGGGATCCAGGACCCGGGCAACGTGGGGACCCTCCTGCGCAGCGGCGCGGCCGCGGGCGCCAGCCACGCCGTGCTTTCGAAGCATTGCGCCTTCGCCTGGTCGCCGAAGGTCTTGCGCGCGGCGATGGGCGCGCACTTCATGCTGGGCATCGCCGAGGACGTCGACCTGGTGGAATTCGTGAAGGGCTATCGCGGCATGTCGATCGCCCTTTGCGGCGCGGCACGGCTCTCCCTGTACGATCTGGACCTCAAGGGGCCTTGCGCGCTGATCGTGGGCAACGAGGGCACGGGCCTTACCGCGGAGCTCGAATCGGCGGCGCGGGTCAAGGCGAGCATCCCGATGCCCGGCCGGGTCGAATCGCTGAACGCGGGGGTCGCCGGATCGCTGGCGTTGTTCGAGTGCGTGCGGCAGAGGGCGATGCAGGACATCCCGGGTGTCTCAACCAAGAGCAAATGAGCGAGAGCGCACAGAGAAGCTACAAGTACTACGAGTTCGTGATGGCGGCGTTCGTCACGATCCTCATCTGCTCGAACCTGATCGGGCCGGCGAAGATCGCGCAGCTCGACCTTCCCGTGATCGGCGTCATCACCTTCGGGGCCGGCGTTCTCTTCTTCCCGATCTCGTACGTCTTCGGCGACGTCCTGACCGAGGTGTACGGCTACGCGCGCAGCCGCCGCGTGATCTGGGCGGGCTTCGGCGGGCTCGCGTTCGCCTCGGTGATGTCCTTCGTGGTGGTGGCCCTGCCGCCCGCGCCCTTCTGGCACAACCAGGAGGCCTACGAGATCGCCTTCGGCGGCACGTGGCGGATCGCCCTCGCCTCGATGATCGCGTATTTTTGCGGCGAGTTCGTGAACTCGTTCGTGCTCGCCAAGATGAAGATCCTCACCTCGGGGCGCTGGCTCTGGACCCGCACCATCGGCTCCACGATCTTCGGCGAAGGCGTCGATTCGGTGCTCTTCTATCCCCTTGCCTTCTACAACACGGGCATCATCCCCAACGACAAGCTTCCGTTGGTGATGGTTGCGCAATTTATCGCGAAAGTCTCTGTCGAAGTGGTGTTCACGCCCGTCACCTACTGGGTGGTGGGCGCGCTCAAGCGCGCCGAGCAGGAGGACTACTACGACCGCGACACGCGCTTCACGCCGTTCACGCTGAAGGTCTGAAAGGGGAATCGTGATGCTCGTCCGCACCGTCGCCGCGCTCGTTCTCGCTTGCGCAGCGGCGGGAGCTTGGGCCGCCGGCGAGACCCGTCCGCGTATCGGACTCGTGCTGGGCGGCGGAGGCGCGCGGGGCGGCGCGCACCTGGGAGTGCTCGAGGTCCTTGAAGACCTCCACGTGCCCGTGGACTGCATCGCCGGCACGAGCATGGGCGCGCTCGCGGGCGGCGCCTATGCGGCGGGCGTCTCGCCCCGGGAGATCCAGGACCTGGTGGGCGACACGGACTGGATCCGGATCTTCGACGACACCGCGGGGCGCGAAGCCGAGAACATGCGGCAGAAGGAGTTCGACGACCGCTACTACGGCGGCCTCGAGCTGGGCGTGTCGAGGAAGGGCGTGCGCTTCCGCGAGGGGGCTCTCGCCGGCGAGAAGCTGAAGCTCTTCTTCAACCACCTGGTGCGCTCGGAGCTGGGCGACCGCACGATCCAGGACCTGGCGCTGCCGCTGTCCATCATCGGCACCGACATCGGCACCGGCGAGCGCGTGGCCATGCGCTCCGGCAACCTCACATCGGCCATGCGCGCGTCCATGAGCGTGCCGGGCCTCATGTCGCCGGTGCTGCGCGAAAATCGCAAGCTCGTCGACGGCGGGCTCACCGACAACCTTCCGGTGGGCGAGGTGAAGAGCCTTTGCAACCCGGACGTGGTGATCGCGGTGAACGTGGGCTCGCCGCTGCTTCGGCCCGACCAGGTGACGGGCGTGGTGACGGTGCTGGGGCAGGTGGTGAACCTCCTCACCGAGCAGAACGTCGCCAAGTCGCGCGCGCTGCTGGGGCCTCGGGACATCTACATCGAGCCGGACCTGGGCGGAATTACCTCCACGGATTTCCCGCGCCAGCTCGAGGCCGCCAAGCGCGGGCGCGTGGCGGCACTCGCGGCGTCGGACGAGCTGCGCCGCTACGCCATGCCCGGCCCGCAGTTCGCGCAGTGGCAATCGGGACTGCGCCTTGCCACGGCGAACACCCCGCCCGTCATCGACAAGGTCGAGATCGCGAACACGCGCTTCGTGAACCCGGAGACCGTGCGCAGTGCCGTCTCGCAGCAGGAGGGCCAGCCGCTCGATTCGCAGAAGCTCTCGCAGGACCTGGTTTCCGAGTACAGCCAGGGCGACCTGCACTCCCTCGACTACAGCGTCTTGAGGGAGCGCGACAAGACGATCCTTCGCATCACGCCCGTCGAGAAACCCTGGGGGCCGGACTACCTGCGCTTCGGGATGGGCCTCGCCACCGACTTCCGCGCGGAGAGCCTCTACAACGTGCGCGCGCTCTATCGGCGCACGTGGCTGAACTCCCTCGACGGCGAGTGGCTCCTCGGCGGGCAGATCGGCAGCCTGCAGAACCTCGTGACCGAGTTCTACCAACCGCTCGACCTGCGCCAACGCACCTTCGTCCAGGCCTCCGCGAGCGCGAGCCTGCACAAGACGCCCCTCTTCGTGAATGGCGATCGCGTCGCCGTCTATCGCATCCAGGACAACGAGGTGAGGGTCGAAGGCGGCATGAACATCGGAGCGATCGGGCAGGCGCGCCTGGGATGGACCGAAAAGCACCTGGGGTCGGTGCTGGATACGGGGCCCAGCGCCTTCCTCAATTCCAGCGAGCGCGTCACGGGGCCCGAGTTCGCGCTTTCGCTCGACACCTACGACCAGGCGTTCTTCCCGACGCGCGGGTTCAAGCTCGACGTCACGCACTTCGACGCGCAGCGCGTCTGGGCGAACGATCCGTTGTTCGGACCCTATTCCCGCAGCGAGGCGCGGTTCGGTGCGGCGTGGAGCCACAACCGCTTCACGTTCCTCGGCGGGCTCGAGGGCGGGACCGCGTTCAAGGGCTCGCTGCCCCTTGCGGATGCGTTCACGCTGGGAGGGCCGCGGCGAATGTCCGGGTTCGCGGTGGACCAGATGCTGGGCGGGGATTACACCTTCGGTCGCCTCGAGGCGCAGTACCGGCTGAACTGGGCTTCGCCGCTCTGGGGGCTCACGCTCATCGCGGGGCTTACGGCGGAGGCGGGGCGGATGAACAAGCTCCTCACGGACCAGAGCCTGGCGGGGTGGCAGCACTCTTACGGCGCGTATCTCGCGGCGAACACGTTCCTGGGGCCGGTGTACTTCGGCGTGGCGGATGCGAAGAACGGGAAGGGGCGGTTCTATCTTTTCATCGGGACGCCTTAGGTCCGCATCGGGGAGGCGGCGCCAAGTAGAATCCGTGTCGGAGATGGCTCCATGAGTGAAAACGGCATGACGCCAAGCAAGAACGTCCTCCCGACCCTGCTGGTGATCTACGCG
>DATBEA010000373.1:0-2071 GCA_036276215.1 Usitatibacter sp. | reverse complement strand
AGGCATCGTGCTCGTGCTCTACGGGGACGTGCCGCTCATCGCCGCAGCGACGCTCGCTTCGCTCGCCGAGGCCGCATCGACCGGGGCACTCGCCCTCCTCACGCAGCACCTGGACGAGCCCAAGGGCTACGGGCGGATCGTGCGCGACGCCAATGGCCGGGTCGCGCGCATCGTCGAGGAAAAGGACGCGACCCCCGCCGAACGCACCGTCACGGAAGTGAACACGGGAATCCTCGCCGCGCCGCGCGAGCGCCTCGCCGGCTGGCTCTCGCGCCTCACCAACGACAACGCGCAGGGCGAGTATTATTTGACGGACATCGTGGCACTCGCGGTGGCCGACGGCGTCGCAGTCGAGGTGCGCAATCCCTCGGCGGCGCACGAGTGCCTCGGCGTGAACAGCAAGGCCGACCTCGCCGCCCTGGAGCGGCGTTTCCAGATGAACGAATCAGCCCGCCTCCTCGAAGCCGGCGTCACGCTGGCCGATCCCTCCCGCGTCGACGTTCGCGGCACGCTCGAATGCGGGCGCGACGTGTCCATCGACGTGAACTGCGTCTTCGAGGGCCGGGTCGTGCTGGGCGACGGCGTGCGCATCGGCGCCAACTGCATCCTGCGCGACGTGGCCGTCGGCGCGGGCACCGAGGTGAAGCCCTTCTCGCTCCTCGAGGAAGCGAAGATCGGCGCCAACGCGCGCATCGGGCCCTTTGCGCGCATCCGCCCGGGGACCCAGCTCGCCGACGACGTGCACATCGGCAACTTCGTCGAGGTGAAGGCGAGCACGTTCGGCCGCGGCAGCAAGGCCAACCATCTCGCCTACGTGGGCGATTCCAGCGTGGGGAGCGACGTGAACATCGGCGCCGGCACCATCACCTGCAACTACGACGGCGCCAACAAGCACCGCACCGTGATCGAGGATGACGTGCACATCGGCTCCGACGTGCAGCTCGTGGCGCCGGTGACGGTCGGCAAGGGAGCCACCATCGCCGCGGGCGCCACGATCGTGAAGGACGTCCCGCCGGGCGGGCTCACCCTCACGAAGAAGGAGCAGGTCTCGAAGCCGGGCTGGCAGCGCCCGCGCAAGGCGCCGAAGAAATAGTCAGCGGCCCACGGAAGCGACGTGGGCGGGAGCGGCGGGGTCGGCGTTGAGCAGCGTGGCCGACGACACGCCGATCATCAGTGCCACGGCGGCGAGCGTCATCACCCTGAGCGCCGTCGAAAACGGGTTGGTCTCCATCCACTGGCGCTCCTGCGCGTTGGGGTTCGCGTCGTGGTTCCTGAGGTCGTCCATGTGCGCTTGCTCCGTCTTGTCGTCTTGTTCGACGATGCAAGGCTACGCGGCGCGGACGGGTCCCTCGATGGAATAGTGGGGCGGCGAAGTGCTGAAAATTCCCGAAACCGCAGGTTCCTACCAGCGGGCGGGCGGCTTCTTGTTGATGGTGATGTGGCGCGACTCGACCGTGATGTAGCCGCCGGCGGTGAGGTCGCGGAAGATCCGGCTCACCATGTCGCGCGAGGCGCCCACGCGCTCGGCGATCTCCTGCTGCGTGAGCTTCTCGGGGATCTCGAGCTTGCCGTTGCGCTCCACCGCCATGTTGAGCAGCAGGCGCGCGACCCGCCCGTACACGTCGAGGAGCGCCAGGTCCTTCACGCTGTTGGTGGCGAGCCGCGCCCGATCGATGATCTTGGAGATCATGTCGAGAGCGAACTCGGGGTTGCGGCGGATGTGCTCCTTGATCGGCTCGCGCCCGACGACCGAGAAAGTGGTCGGCTCCATGGTCATGACGGAGGCCGAGCGCGGATTGCCGTCCAGCGCCATCTCGCCCACGTATTCGCCGGCGCCCTGCGTGTCGAGGATCATCTCGTGCCCCTCGGTGTCCGAGAGGAAGATCTTCACGCGCCCCGACAGGACCACGAACACCGAGTCGCTCGAATCGCCCTCGGTGATGAACACGGTGTTCTTCGGATAGGTGCGCAGCCGCCCGAGGGCAGCCAGAGCCCTCACGAACGAGTCGGAAATTCCCTGCAGTTGCGCGGCGCTCGGCGTTTCCCCTGTCATCTTCTTCTCGGGAGCGCG
>DATBEA010000372.1:0-6864 GCA_036276215.1 Usitatibacter sp. | reverse complement strand
CGTGATGGCGGCGCCGTCGCGATCGGCGATGGCCTGCATGTCCGTGACCTCCTCGGCCACGCGGCTCACCGCCGGTTTCCAAACCGCCTCCATGAGCTGCATGGCGCGCTCGGGCGTCTTCGCCATGCTCATCTCGACGCGCCAATGGGCGTGGCTGGGATAACCCAGCAGCTTCGCGCGGTCGGAGCGCAGCCTCACGATGCGCTCGATGATGCCCTTGTTGTCGGTGCCGTCGCCGTTGTCGCCGCGGCTCACGAACGCCCGCCACACCTTCTCGCGCAGGTCGCGGCGCTCCGAGTAGGTGAGGAAGGGCTCCACGCTCGAGCGCGTGTTGAGGATGGCCCAGCCCTTCTCGCCGCGCTCCTCCGCAGCCTGGCCGGCGGCCTCGCGAAACGAATCCGGAAGCCCCGCGAGCTCGTCCTCGCGCGTGAGCACGATGGCGCTCTTCTCGTCGGCGAGGACGTTCTGGCTGAATTGGGTGTAAAGCGACGCGAGCTGCTGGTTGATCTCCGAGAGCCGCTTCTTGGCGTCGGGGGCGAGGCGCGCTCCGCTGCGCGCGAAGTGCTGGTAGCGAAGCCACGTGAGCCGCGACTGCTCGGGAGTGAGGCCGGCGCTCTCGCGCGACTCGTATGCGGCCTCGATCCGCTTGAAGAGCCGCTCGTCCTGGACGATGCGGTCGCGGAAGCCGGCGAGCTTCGGCTCGATCTCGCGCTCGACCTCCTGGAAGTCGTCCGAGCTCATCGTGCCGGCGAACACGTTGTAGACGCTCTGGACGCGGTCGTGCATGCGCCCGCAGCGCTCCATCGCGGCGATGGTGTTGTCGAAATCCGGCGGCGCGGCGCTGGAGGCGATCGCCTCGATCTCGGCGAGCTCCTGGGCCATGGCGGCCTCGAACGCGGGCTTGAAATCCACGACCTTCACCTGGTCGAAGGGCGGGACGCCGCCGTAGGGTCCGCTCCACGGGGCCATCAGGGGGTTCTTCACGGGATCCTCCTAGACTTTCGCGCGCGGATCCTTTTGGGCCAGGCGCGACAACAAGTAGTCGACCTCGGCGCGCGCCTGGGGTGCAAGCGCGGCACCGGGTCTGCGAAGTGTATCCGAGGCGATGATGCCGCGGCGCATCATCACGTATTTGCGCACCGCGAGCCCCGGGCCCGGCTGCTGCTCGTAGCGGATGAGCGGCAGGTGCGCATCGAAGAGGTCGTGGGCCTCGTCGCGCCTGCCCTCGCCGGAAAGGCGCACGACATCCGCGAGCATGTCGGGAAAGCAATAGCCGGTGTTGGCCCCGTCGGCGCCGCGCTCCATCTCGAAATCGAGGAAGAGCGCGTTGTTGCCCACGAGGATCGGCAGCCGGCGCATGGAGCCGTCCTTCTCCCAGGCGCGCAGCTGGGAGATCTTCTCCAGCCCCGGCCAGTCCTCGTGCTTGAGGAACCAGCAGGATGCGTTCTCGGTGTGGATGCGCCGGATCACCGCGGGCGTCATCTGCACCGAGAACGTGAGGGGATAGTCCTGGATCACGAACGGGACTTCGGATCCGATCGCCTCCGAGGCCTGCCGGTAGTACTGGGCGATGGAATCGTCGGTGCGAAGCGTGTTGGGCGGGGCGATCATCACGCCCGCGGCGCCCAGCGCCATCACGTCCTGCGTGAGCGAGCGCATGGCGGCGAAGCCGGGAGCGGACACACCCACCACCACGGGCAGCTTCGTGCGGGCCAGCACGCGCTTCACGATGGACACCGATTCGGCATGGTCCATCTTCGGCGCTTCGCCGAGCTGCCCGAGCACGGTCATTCCCGTGGCGCCCGCCTTCACGAAGAAATCGGTCATCCGGTCCACGGACGATTCATCGATGCGCCCGTCGGCATGGAACGGCGTGGGCGCGATGACGAAGACCCCCTTCGCGACTGCGTGGTTCACGCTTTGCTCTTTTCGTACCGTGCCTTGTTCTCGGCGTTGGGCGGGTAGAGGCCGGGAAGCGATGCGCCCTTCTCGACCTCGGACATGATCCAGCCCTCGAGGCGCTCCTGCTCGGGAGCCTCGGCCACGATCTCGTCGATCTTCGCGGCCGGGATGAGCACCGCGCCGTCGTCGTCCACCACGACCCAGTCGTCCGGGAATACCGCCACGCCGCCGCAGCCGATGGGCTCGCCCCAGTTCACGAACGTGAGGCCCGCGACCGAGGGCGGCGCCGCGGCGCCTTGGCACCACACCGGCAATCCCGTGGAACGCACGCCCGCCACGTCGCGCACGACCCCGTCGGTCACCAGCCCGGCCACGCCGCGCCTGGCGATGCGCGCGCAGAGGATGTCACCGAAGATGCCCGCGTCGGTCACGCCCATGGCGTCGGCCACCGCGATGCAGCCGGCGGGCATCGCCTCGATGGCGGCGCGCGTCGAGATGGGCTTGGACCACGACTCGGGCGTGGCGAGGTCCTCGCGCGCCGGCACGAAGCGAAGCGTGAAGGCCTTGCCGACGAGCCGCGGCTGGCCGGGATTGAGCGGGCGCGTGCCGCGCATCCAGACGTTGCGCAGGCCCTTCTTCAGCAGGATCGTGGTGATCGTCGCGGTCGTGACGCGCGAGAGCGCCGCGACGATCTCGTCTTCCCTACCCATGGATGGATTTCCTTCGCGAGGCGCGAGGGGCCGCGCCGAACGGCGATTCTACTTGAGCCGGGAGAGGAATTCGCGCACGCGCGCGGCGTTGGCGCCGACGTCGCTCACGCCCACGCGCGAGGCGCTGCGCACGTCCACGCGGCTGCCGCCCGAGGCCTCGGGCCTCACGCGCACCACGATGTCGTCCTTGAAGCCGAACCACGAGGTCGTGTCGGTGGCCTCGATGCGCCCGGTGCGTGCATCGGAGGCGGCGATCTCCCAGCCGCAGGCGCGCGCCGCGTCGATGGCGTGCTGCACCGCTTCGCCGGGAGGCTCCTTCAGGATGAGCGACTTGATGTCCGGATAGCCCTGCTGCTGCTTCGCGGCGATGGCGCCGCCCCCGTAGTTGGCGCCGTTGGGCATCGCCAGGCGAAGCGGAAGCAGCGCCACGAAATTGGGCGGGTCGAACGGATCCGTCGTGATGTCGTGGATCGCCGGGACCGCTCTTGCCTTCTGCAGCAGCAGGAGCGGCGGAGCCGCGGCCACGATCCCGAGGACCAGCGCGGCGACCGGCATCCAGGCGCCTTCACGCCAGCGCGGCACGGCCGCGAGGAGCGAGAGGATCAGGCCAAGCCCCGCAGCCGCGAGGCCCGCGTAGGCGGCCCAGGAGAAAAGTCGAAGCCCCACCTGCCACGGCCAGATGCCGGCGCGCGTAACCGGGCCCGAAGCGACGAGCATCGCGAAAGCAGTGAGGCCGGCCACGAGGGCGAGGATTCGAAGCGGTCGCATGAGACCGCATTATGGCTCACAGCACGCATAGGGCGAAGAAGCTGTCGTGGCGGGCGGCGGCGAGGGCAAAGCCCACGGCGGCGGCCCCGGTGAGGCCGGCGGCGATGGCGAGACGAAGGGCTGAGGCGTAGCACATGGCGTTTTCCCGGGTTCGAGTGTGAATATTATTGACCCTCGTGCCGCCGGTTCGTTAACGATGTATCGGCCACGCTCTTGTGAGTATAATTCACACATGGCGAAGCGATTCCCGCCCCTTTCGGCACTGCGCCCCCTGGAGGCCGCGGCGCGCCTGGAGAGCTTCTCGCGCGCGGCCGAGGAGCTGCACCTCACCCACGGCGCGGTGAGCCGCCAGGTGCGCGCCCTCGAGGAGCACCTGGGCGCACGCCTCTTCGCACGGCACGGCAAGCGCGTGAGCCTCACGCCCGCGGGGCGCGCTTTCGCCGAACGCATCCGCGGGGCGCTGGAGGAGATCGCGCGCGCCGCCGAGGAGGCGGGCGCCGGCCGCCGCGACAACCGCCTCACCGTGAGCGTGCTGCCGTCGTTCGCCTCGCGCTGGCTCATGCCGCGCCTCATCCGCTTCATGGACGCGCATCCGAAGGTGGAGGTGAACGTGATCGCGAGCACGGCGCTCGCCAATTTCGCGGCGGAGGAAGTGGACGTCGCCATCCGGTTCGGGCGCGGCCCGTGGCCGACGCTCGCGTGCGAGCACTTCCTCGACGACGAGTACTTCCCGGTCGCGAGCCCGCGCGCGAACCGCGGCCGGCTCCCGAAGGTTCCCGCGGACCTCGCCAACTTCCGCATGATCCGCGAGGACCGCGACTACTGGCCGGAGTGGCTCGCGGCGGCCGGCGTGAAGCTGGAGATGCCTCCCACGGGGCCGCTATTCAACGACTCGACCTACTCGCTGCAGGCGGCCTCGCGCGGCGAGGGGATCGCGCTCGCGCGCCGCTCGATCGTGGTCGAGGACCTCGAGCGCGGCGCGCTGGTGAGGCTCTTCGACGTGGCGGTGGCGAGCCGCGAGAGCTACTGGTTCGTGAGCCCGAAGCCGCTCGCGGACTCGCACCTCGTGAAGGCGTTCCGCGACTGGGTGAAGGCCGAGCTCTCGCCCGTCAGCCGCCCTCGCGCTCGCCGCTCGTAGCGGGCCCGGCGGCGCGCGGCGCGCCATCCTGCGGGCCGCGATTGCGGTTGCGATTGCGATGGCGGCGATGGCGCCCCGGCTTGCCCTGCCCGGGTCCCGCCGCCGCCTGCTGGCCCTGCCCCCCCTGCTGCGGGGGCTTGCCGTGGGGCTTGCGCTGCTGCCCGTGCGGCTGTCCCTGCTGGCCGTGCGGCTGTCCCTGTCCCTGTTGTCCCTGCTGGCCGTGCGGCTGTCCCTGTCCCTGCCCGCGTCCCTGGCCGTGGGGCGGGTGCGCATGCCCCTGGCCCTGCGTGGGCACGTGCACGTTGCCATTGGCTTCGCCCTGCGGCCCGCGGCCGCCGCGGCCGCGCTTCTTGCCGAAAGCGAAAGGCTTGCCCGCCTGCGGGCGGCGCTCGCCGCCGCGCTCGCCTCCCGGGCGCCCGCCGCCACGCTGCGGCGGACGGGACGCGTCGCCATAGGTGCCGCGGTTGCCGTCGGGCTCGGGTGCGGGTGCCGCCTCGCGCGCCTCGAAGCGATTGCCGATGTCGTCGGAGACCACGCGCTCCTGCTGGCGCGCCGGGTCGGGCGCCCGGTTGCCGACGTTGTCGAGCTCGTTCTCCACTTCGGCCTCGCCGTCGGCCGCGGGCGCGGGCTCGTTCATGCCGGCGAAGTTGAGCAGCTGCTGCACCTGCTCCTCGTCCATCTCCTTCATCATCCCGCGCTTCACGTGGCCGGGAAGCTCCACGCAGCCGAAGCGAACGCGCATGAGGCGGCTCACCATGAGGCCCACCGATTCCATCATGCGGCGCACCTCGCGGTTCTTCCCCTCGCGGAGGATCACGTGGTACCAGTGGTTCGAGCCTTCGCCGCCGCGGTCCTCGAGGGCGTCGAACTTGCAGAGCTCGCCGTCGATGTCCACGCCGGCGAGGAGCTTCTGGTGCTGCTCCTCGGTGAGCTCGCCCATGACGCGCACCGCGTACTCGCGCTCGACCTCGAAGCGCGGGTGCGTGAGGCGGTTGGCGAGCTCGCCGCTCGTCGTGAAGATGAGCAGGCCCTCGGTGTTGAAGTCCAGGCGCCCCACCGACACCCAGCGCGCGCCCGGCGCCTTGGGAAGCTTCTCGAACACGGTGGGCCGCTGCTGCGGGTCGTCGCGCGTGACGATCTCGCCGGCGGTCTTGTGGTAGACCAGCACGCGCGGGAGCTGCTCGCCGTAGCGCAGGTTGATGAGGTTGCCGTCGAGCTTCACCTTGTCGCCGGGTCCGACCGAGTCGCCCAGCTTCGCGACCTGGCCGTTGATCGTGATGTGGCCCTGCGCGATGAGGATCTCGATGTTGCGCCGCGAGCCGTGGCCCGATTGCGCCATCACCTTCTGCAGGCGCTCGCGCTTGGACGGGCTCGAGCCCCCGTTCCTGTCGCCGCGGGCTCCCGCGCCCTTGCCGCGCCGCTTGTTGGCGTTATGTTGGGGCTTGGCCCATTCCGGCACGACGCCGCCGGGCCATTCCAGCTTGTGTTGGGGGTGGGGTCTGTCCCGCATGGTTTTCACTCCGTAGGCTCGGGGGGTTGGTCGCCGGCATCCTGTGGGAGCGCAACGCTCTGCGTCCCGTGGGCAGCGGTTGGGGAATCGTCCGCTTCGAGGGTGAGCGCCGCAGGCGCCCTCTCGATTGAGGAGCTGAGCTCCTCGAGCGGCGGCAGCTCCTCGATCGTCCTGAGATTCAGGTCGTCGAGGAATTTGCGCGTCGTGGCGAAGATCGCCGGGCGTCCCGGGGACTCGCGCTGGCCGATCACCTCGACCCAGCCGCGCTCCACGAGGGCATTCAGGGTGGGCGGCGATACCGCGACGCCGCGCACGTCCTCGATGTCGCCGCGCGTGACCGGCTGCCGGTACGCGATGATGGCGAGGGTCTCGAGCACCGCGCGCGAGTAACGCGGCGGCTTCTCGCTCGAGATCCGGTCGAGGAATTTCTGGTATTCGGGCTTCACGCGGAAGCGCCAGCCGGAAGCGACGGGCGTGAGCTCGATCGATCGCTCGCTCCACTCGTCCTTCAGCTGGTCGAGCACCTTCCGGATGTTGTCGGCGTCGACCTCGCCCGCGAAGAGGCGCCTCAGCTGCTGGACGCTCAGCGGCTCCGAAGTCGACAGGAGCGCGGCTTCGAGAACACGCTTTACATGCTCCAGGTCCAGTGCCGGCGCTTCCAGCGGCTGGGGCAGCCGCTCGTCTTCTTCTTCCGGCGGCACTTCGGGATGGGTCTGTTCGTTCATGTTCATGCGATGGTGAGTGTCGCGCGCTCGGACTTGAGCTTCACGTAGATGGGATCGAACGGTGTCTGCTGGGTGATCTCGATGAGCGACTCGCGCGCGAGCTCCAGGAGC
>DATBEA010000371.1:0-5886 GCA_036276215.1 Usitatibacter sp. | reverse complement strand
GCGTGGACCGCGACCTGCACGGCATCGGCGTGGGTGTCGTGGACGTGCGCCTGAAGCGCGTGGATTTCGTGCCCGAGATCTCCTCGGACGTCTATCGCCGCATGGAATCCGAGAGGAAGCGCGTGGCGAACGAGCTTCGCGCCACGGGCCAGGCCGAGGGCGAGAAGATCAAGGCCGACGCCGACCGGCAAAAGCAGGTGATCGTGGCCGAGGCCTACCGCGAGGCGCAGAAGCTGAAGGGCGAGGGTGACGCGATCGCATCGCGCACCTACGCCGACGCCTACCAGAAGAACCCCGAGTTCTACAGCTTCTACCGCAGCCTCGACGCGTACAAGAACAGCCTTCGCAACAAGAGCGACGTCATGGTGCTCGACCCTTCTTCGGAATTCTTCAAGTACCTCAAGAACCCCGGGCGCGGCGGCAAGTCCGGGCCGTGAGCGAGATCATCCTGCCGGCGCTGGCGCTCATGCTGGTGATCGAGGGAATCCTTCCATTCAGCGCGCCGCACGTCTGGCGCGAGACGTTCAAGAGGCTCACCGAGATGAGCGACGGCCAGATCCGTTTCGCGGGTCTCATGTCGATGCTCGTGGGGCTGGTCCTCCTCTTCTTCGCGACCTGACCATGCGCCGCTGGCTGCTGCCCGAGCACATCGAGGATGTGCTGCCCCCCGAGGCGCGCGCGATCGAGCGCCTGCGCCGGTCGATCCTCGACCTTTTCGAGACGCACGGCTACGAGCTCGTGGCCCCGCCGCTCCTCGAATACGTGGAGTCGCTCCTGTCGGGCACAGGGCGCGACCTGGACCTCGCCACCTTCAAGCTCGTGGACCAGCTCTCGGGCCGCATGCTCGGCATCCGCGCCGACCACACGCCGCAGGTGGCGCGCATCGACGCGCACCTGCTGAACCGCAAGGGGGTCGCGCGCCTCTGCTACTGCGGAAGCGTCCTGCACACGGTGCCCGCGGGCATGACCAAGATGCGCGAGCCGCTGCAGATCGGCGCCGAGCTCTACGGGCACGCGGGCCTCGAGGCCGACGTGGAGATCGTGGGCCTCATGATCGCGGCGCTCAGGGCCGCCGGCACCGGGCGCATCCACATCGACCTGGGCAACCCCGGCATCTACCGCGCGCTCACGGAGAAGTCCGGCCTGGACGCCGAGGATTCGGAAGCGCTCTTCCACGCGGTGGCCCAGAAGGACGCGCCGCGCGCGCTCGAGCTGGGCGGCGAGGTCGTGGCGGCGCTCACCTCGCTCAGCGGCTCTCGTGAGGTGATCGCGACCGCGAGGAAGCGCCTGCCGAGCCTTCCGGCCATCGGCGTCGCGCTGAATGCGCTGGAGCGGCTTGCGGCGCAATGCGAGGCGCCGGACGTCGAAGTCTCCGTCGACCTCGCGGAGCTGGGCGGATTCAACTACGAGAGCGGCCTCGTCTTCGCGGCGTTCACGCCGGGGTCTCCGGACGCGATCGCGCGCGGCGGGCGCTACGACGAGGTGGGCGCCTCCTTCGGGCGCGCGCGGCCGGCGACGGGATTCACGATGGACCTGCGGCAGCTGGCGTCATTGGCGCCCAAGCCCGCGCCGCGCGAGCGCATCGTCGCCCCCGTGCAGGACGACCCGGCGTTGGCCCGGGCGATCGCGGAGCTGCGCGCGCAGGGAAGCGTGGTGGTAGTCGAGATGCCCGGCACCGAGATCCATGGCGGGGAGCTGGGCGCAACCAAGCGGCTGGAAAAGAAGGACGGAAAATGGCGCGTAACGTAGTCGTCATCGGCATGCAGTGGGGCGACGAGGGCAAGGGCAAGATCGTCGATTGGCTTACCGACCACGTGGCGGCGGTGGCCCGCTTCCAGGGCGGGCACAACGCGGGCCACACGCTCGTGATCGGCGGGCGCAAGACGATCCTGAGGCTCATGCCCTCGGGGATCCTGCACCCGAACGTCACCTGCTTCATCGGCAACGGCGTGGTGGTCTCGCCCGAGGCGCTGATGACCGAGATCGACGAGCTCGAGGCCGCCGGGGTCGAGGTCACGAAGCAGCTTCGCATCTCCGAGGCGTGCCCGCTCATCCTCCCGCACCACATCGCCATCGACCAGGCGCGCGAGCGCGCCAAGGGCGAGGCGAAGATCGGCACCACCGGGCGCGGCATCGGACCGGCGTACGAGGACAAGGTGGCGCGCCGCGCGATCCGCATCCAGGACCTCTACACGCGGGAACGCTTCGCCGCGAAGCTGGGCGAGGTGCTGGATTACCACAACTTCGTGCTGCGCAACTACTTCCACGCCGACACGGTGGACTTCCAGAAGACCCTCGACGACACGCTGGCGCTCGCGGGCCGCTTCAAGCCCATGGTGGCCGATGTCTCCGGCGAGCTGAACGCGCTCATCCGCGAGGGCAAGAACATCCTCTTCGAAGGCGCGCAGGCGGCGTTGCTCGACGTGGACCACGGGACGTATCCGTTCGTCACGTCTTCGAACTGCGTGGCGGGGCAGGCGGCGGCCGGGGCAGGCGTGGGACCCACCCAGCTGCATTACATCCTGGGCGTGGCCAAGGCCTACGCGACGCGCGTGGGCGCGGGCCCGTTCCCGACGGAGCTGATCGAGGACGTGGTGGGCGAGCGCCTGCGCGTGAAGGGCAACGAGTACGGCTCGGTCACGGGCCGCCCGCGGCGCTGCGGCTGGTTCGACGCGGCCGCGTTGAAGCGCGCCGTGCAGTTGAACGGCATCTCGGGGCTTTGCATCACCAAGCTCGACGTGCTGGACGGGCTGGACACCGTCCGCGTCGCCGTGGGCTACAAGGTGGGCGGAGAGCGGCGCGACATCCTGCCGGTGGGCGCCGAGGCGCTCGCGATCTGCGAGCCCATCTACGAGGAGCACCCGGGCTGGACGGAAAGCACCGTCGGCGTGAAGTCCTTCGACGCGCTTCCGGCCAACGCCCGCAGTTACCTGCTTCGCCTGGAGACGCTCGTGGGCGCGCCCATCGCGCTCATCTCGACCGGCCCGGACCGCGAAGAGACGATCGTTCGCAAGCACCCGTTCGAATAGGCCGGGTCATTCCCGCGAAGGCGGGAATGGACGATCAGTGGTCCGCGGGGGTCACGTAGTGAAGCTCGCGATCGAGCTTGAAGGTCGCGGGCGCCGAGTCGCGCTCGGGTAGCGAGGTCCACGCGAACGCGATCACGGTGAGCGCCGTGAGCGCGGCGATGATGGCGAGGACCCGGCGCAGGCTGATCGACCCGTGGGTTCGCGCGAGCCGCCGCTCGGCGATTCGCGCGCTCGCCGTGGCCTCGCGCACCTCTTCCGACGAGGCTTGCAGCATCTGCGTCTCCCGCTCGACGCGCGCGCGTTCTTCGGCCGCCCGCAGCGCGCGCTCGGAGGCTTCGAGGCGGACGCGCTCCTGCTCGAGGAGGCGCGCCTCCAGCCCCGCGCGTACCTGGGCCTCGGCGAGCGCCTGGGCTTCGGCCTCGCTGCGCGCGCGCTCGGTGGCCGCCGCGCGCTCTTCCCATTGCAAGCGCACGCGCACGGCCTCGGCAGCCTTGCGTTCCGCGTCCAGGCGCCGCGACGTTTCCTCCACCGCGAGCTGCTCGGCCTCGGCCTTCGCCTGCGCCGCGGCCTGGACTTCAAGCTCGGCGCCCGCGCGCGCATCCGCGGCGTCGCGCGCGCGCCGCGCGCTTTCCGCGAGCGCCATGGCCGCGGCCTCGGCGTCGCGCTCGGCATCCAGCCTCTCCGCGAGCGCGCGTTGCGCTTCGCGCTCGGCTTCCTCGTGCTCCTGCGCGGCACGGCGCGCCGCTTCGGCCTCGCTACGCGCGGCATTCGCCTGCGCGAGGGCCTCGCGCGCGGCCTCCGTGGCGCGGCGCTCCGCTTGAGCGAGCCGCGACGCTTCCTCGGCGGCACGGCGCTCGGCCTCGGCCGTGGCCTGCGATGCGGCCTGGGCCTGGAGATGGGTGCTCTCGCGCGCCTGCGCCGCCTCGCGCGCACGCCGCGTGCTCTCGGCGACGGCGAGGGCGGCCCTTTCGGCCTCGCGCTCGGCGTCGAGCTGCTCGGCGAGGGCGTGCTGCGCCTCGCGCTCGGCTTGCTCGCGGTCCTCGGCGGCGCGGCGCGCGGCTTCGGCTTCGCCGAGGGCACGCTCGGCATGCGCCTGCGCCTCGCGTGCCGCCTCGGTGGCCTTGCGCTCGGCTTCGGCGCGGCGCGCGGCTTCGGCCGCGGCGAGGCGCTCGGCTTCGGCCTTGGCCTGGGCGGCGGCCACCGCCTGGAGATGGGTGCTCTCGCGCGCCTGCGCGGCTTCGCGCGCGCGCCGGTCGCCTTCCGCGAGCTCGAGGGCCGCGGCTTCGGCCTCGCGCTCGGTCTCGACCTTCTCGGCCAGCGCGCGTTGCGCCTGGTGCTCGGCCTCCTCTCGCGCGGCGACGGCGCGCTGCGCCGATTCGGCTTGCTCGCGGGCGGCCCTGGCGTGCGCTTGCGCCTCGCGGGCCGCTTGCGCGTGCCCGTGCGCCTGCTGCTCGGCGAGCGCTTGGCGGTCCGCTTCTTCCTCGGCGAGGGCCCGCAGGGCGGCGGCTTCGGCGGCCGCGGCCTGCCGGGCCTCGTCCGCCCGCGCGAAGGCTTCCCGAGCGGCGGCCTCGATCGCCTCGCGCTGCGGCGCGTCGCGAAGACGCGTGCGTTTTTGCTCGGCGCGAAGCAGCGCGCGCGCAAGAAGCGGCGAAGGGGCGGATGGCTTGGCGGCCTTGCCTCGCGAGAGGGCGGCGCTCTTCAGCCTATCGATGAGCTTGCTCAACGCGGGTCAGTTCAGGCGATCCGTCCCGAGTTGGTAATCGAGCTTGAGGGAAATCGCGTCGATCGGGCGCGGCGCGGGAGGCGGCACGCCGCCCGGCATGGACGCGACATACGCGATGCCCATGAAGACCGCCGCGGCGAGTCCTACACGCACTGCGAGGCCCATGCGGATCTTGAAGGCCGAGGTCCAGAGCCTGCGCATCCCCGCGCGAAGGTGGGCGAGCTCATCCACGTTGCGCGCATGGGCATCGGTGAGCGCGCGGGCCTCGGCATCGGCGTGCGCGCGCTGCTGCGCGGCGGCCAGCGCCGCGCGCGAGGCTTCCACCTTGCGCCGCTCGGCCTCGAGCGACAGTGCCTGGACGCGCGAGCGTTCCTGCGCGAGCGTGGTGGCCATCCGGTCGGCCTTCTCGCGGATGCGCTCGGCGGATTCGGCGCGGCCCTCGGCCTCGGCGCGGGCCCTCGCGGTGGCGACGGCGCTCTTCTCCTCCTCCCCGCGCGCTCGCGAAAGCTCCGCCGCCTGCGCCTCGATACGAAGGCGCGCGGCCGCTTTCTCTACGAGCGCCTGGTCGGCCGCCTTGCGTGCCCGCGTAGCCTCGATCGCCTGCTGCTGCACCTCGGCGCGCGTGCGGGCGGCCTGCACCAGCTCGTTTTCCGCGGCGATGCGCGCATGCAGGGCCTGCGCCGCGTGCGTCTCGGCCAGAAGTGCTTTCTCGGCGTGCGCCTGGGCTTCCTTCTCGGCCTTCACGCGCGAGCGGGTGAGGGTTGCCGATTGCGACTCGATGCGCTCGCGCTCGCCGTGGGCGCGACGCGCGGTTTCCGATTGCTCCGCGGCGCTTCGCGCGGCGGCGAGCGCCGTGGCCTCCAGCGCGGCGCGTTCCTGCGAGAGCGCGAGGTTCGCGGCCTCGGCCTGCGCGCGCTCGCGCTCGTTCTTCTCGCGCGCCTGGGCGGCATGCGCTTCGGTCTCGGCGCGGCGGCGGGATTCCTCGAGGGATCGGCGCTCTGCGTCCTCGCGCTGGGCGGCAAGCGTGGCGGCGCGTGCCTCGGCTTCCTCGCGTTCCTGCGCGCGTGCGTTCAGCGCCCGCTCGCCTACCTCGCTGCGGCGCGACGATTCGAGCGCCCGGGTTTCGGCGGAGGC
>DATBEA010000370.1:0-2653 GCA_036276215.1 Usitatibacter sp. | reverse complement strand
CGATCCTTCCCGACTACTACGCCATCGACGGCTCCATCCCGCGCCGCTGCCTGCCCGACATGCTCGATCGCGTCTACGCGCTCGCCGCCGAGTACCAGCTGCTCGTCGGCAACGTCTTCCACGCGGGCGACGGCAACATCCACCCCTGCATCTTCTACGACGCGAATCGTCCCGGCGACCTGGAGCGCGCGGAGGAGCTGGGCGGGCGCATCCTCGAGCATTGCGTCGAGGTGGGCGGCACCATCACGGGCGAGCATGGCGTGGGCATCGAGAAGCTTCGCCAGATGTGCGTCCAGTTCCGCGCCCCCGAGATCGCCGCCTTCCATGCCGTGAAGGCGGCTTTCGACCCGGACGGCATCCTGAATCCCGGAAAGGCCGTGCCCTCGCTCAAGCGCTGCGCCGAGTGGGGCGGGATGCACGTGCGCGGTGGGCGCGTGCCGCATCCCGAGATCCCGAGGTTCTGATGGGCGCCGACTTCGTTTCCGGCCTTTGCGAGCGTGTCCGTGACCAGGCGGCACGCAAGGCGCCGCTACGCATTCGCGGCGGCGGCACGAAGGACTTCTACGGCGAGGAGGCCGAGGGCGATGCGCTCGACATGTCGCCCTACGCCGGCATCGTCGCCTACGAGCCGCGCGAGCTCGTGGTCACGGTGCGCGCCGGAACGCGCCTGGCGGACCTGGAGGCCGCGCTCGAAGCCGAGCGCCAGATGCTCGCCTTCGAGCCGCCGCGCTTCGGCGAGGCCGCGACGGTGGGCGGCGCGGTGGCGTGCGGGCTTTCCGGGCCGCGCCGGCCGTACGCGGGTTCGCTTCGCGATTTCGTGCTCGGCACGCGCATCGTGAACGGCAAGGGCGAGGACCTCTCCTTCGGCGGGCGCGTCATCAAGAACGTGGCGGGCTACGACGTCTCGCGCCTCATGGCGGGCGCCCTGGGCACGCTGGGCGTGATCACCGAGGTCTCCTTCAAGGTGCTTCCGCGGCCCGCGGCCGAGGCGACCCTCGCCTACGAGATGGCCGAGCCGCAGGCGACGGAGCAGGTGAATCTCTGGGCGGGACAGCCGCTTCCGCTTTCCGCGACGGCGTGGGAAAGCGGCCGCTTGCGCGTGCGCATCTCGGGCGCTTCCGCGGCGCTTGCCGCCGCCAGGGCCCGCATGGGCGGCGAGGAGATCGATGCCGGCGATTACTGGCGCGAGCTGCGCGAGCACCGCCTCGCCTTCTTCACGGCCTCGCCTACCGTCTGGCGCCTGTCGGTTCCGCAGACCGCGGCGCCGATCGTCACGACGCAGCCGCAGCTCATCGAATGGGGCGGGGGCTTGCGCTGGATCGCGGGCGAGACCGATCCCCTGCAGGTGCGCTCCTCGACCGAGCGCGCCGGGGGGCATGCGACGCTCTTCCGCGGGCAGCGCGGCGACGTGCCCGTGTTCCATCCGCTCAAGCCCGCGATCGCCAAGATCCACCGGCGCCTCAAGCAGGCCTTCGATCCCGACGGCATCCTCAATCCCCGCCGCATGTACGACTTCTAGCCGAACGATGCAGACGCAGCTCGCCGATTGGATCAAGGATTCGCCCCGGGGCCTCGAGGCCGACGCGATCCTGCGCAAGTGCGTGCACTGCGGCTTCTGCCTCGCCACGTGCCCTACGTACAACCTGCTGGGCGACGAGCTCGACAGCCCGCGCGGGCGCATCTACCTCATGAAGCAGATGCTCGAGGGCTCGCCGGTGACCGAGCGCACGCAGCGCCACCTGGACCGCTGCCTCACCTGCCGCGCGTGCGAGACCACGTGCCCCTCGGGCGTGGAGTACGGGCGCCTGGTGAACATCGGCCGCGCGCTGGTGGAGGAGCGCGTGCCCCGCAAGCCCGGCGCGCGCGTGAAGCGCTGGTTCCTCAAGTCCACGCTTCCGCATCGCGGGCTCTTCGCCGTGGCGCTCGCGTTGGGCCGCGCGTTGCGGCCGCTGCTGCCCGCATCGCTCGGGGCCAAGATCCCGACGCGCCGCGATCCGGGCGAGTGGCCCGCGCCGCGCCATGCGCGCCGCATGCTGGTGATGGAAGGATGCGTGCAGCCCTCCATGGCGCCCACGATCGACTCGGCCGCCGCGCGGGTGCTGGACCGCCTCGGCATCTCGCTCGTGCGCGTTCCTCGCGGCGGCTGCTGCGGCGCGGTCGCCTACCACCTCGAGTACCAGGAGGAAGGCCTCGACTACGCGCGCGCCAACATCGACGCCTGGTGGCCGTTGGTGGAAGCGGGCGCGGAGGCGATCGTGGTCACGGCGAGCGGCTGCGGCACCCAGGTGAAGGAGTACGGGCACCTCTTGAGCCGCGACCCCGTGTACGCCGCCAGGGCGGCGCGCATCTCCGCGCTGGCGCGCGACGTCTCCGAGGTCGTGGCGGGGGCTCGCGCGGAGCTTGCGGCGCTGCCCAAGGCCTCCAGCGCGCCCAAGCGCATCGCATTCCACTCGCCCTGCAGCTTGCAGCACGGCCAGAAGCTCACCGGGGTGGTCGAGTCGATCCTGCGCGAGGCCGGGTTCACGCTCACGCCGGTTCGCGACGCGCACCTGTGCTGCGGCTCGGCGGGGGCCTACTCGCTGCTGCAGCCGCGCATCGCCAAGGACCTTCGCAACGACAAGGTCCAGGCCCTCGAAGCCGGCGCGCCCGAGAT
>DATBEA010000369.1:0-6652 GCA_036276215.1 Usitatibacter sp. | reverse complement strand
CGCGCCGGGCTGCACCGTGTTGCCGGGTTGGAGCGTGAGGTTGGCGACCACGCCGGGCGCGGGTGAGGTCACGTGGGTGCGCGCGAGGTCGAGCTCGGCCTGCTTCAGCGCCGCGTCGGCCGCGAGCACCGCCGCGTTCTGGTCGCCCGATTTCCCGAGCGCGCTTTTCGCCTGCTCGACGCCCGCCTCGGCGGCCTTCACGGCGGCATCGGCCGATTGCATCTGCGAGCGGAAGGTCTCGATCGCCTGGGGCGAAAGAAAGCCGCTCTTCATCAGCTGCTCGTTGCGGTTGAACGTGCCGCGGGCGTTGATCGCTTCGGCGCGCCGCTGCGCGAGGACGGCCTCGGCCGACGCAACGCCCGCGCTTTCCTGGGAAGCGCCCTGGCGTGCCAGCTCGAGCTGCGCGCGAGCGCGCGCCACCGCGAGCTCGTAGTTGCCCGGGTCGATGTCGAAGAGGGGATCGCCCACGTTCACGTGCTGCTGGTCGCGCACGTAGAGGCGGATGACGGGGCCGGTGATCTGGGCCGCGATCTCCGCCTGGTTCGCGTCCACGTACGCGTTGTCGGTGGATTCGTACAGGGACGCCTGGTGCCAGAAATGTAATCCCGCGACGACGGCCACGACCGCGATCACGGCAAGGACGACCCATGCGACGTGCTTGCGGCGGGGCTTGCGGGAACGCTTGGCCGGTGCCGGGCGCGGCGGGGTTTCTTCGATCTTGTCGGGGGTTGTCGCGGCCATCTCCGAGGGACAACTCGAAGGGGGCTTCGTTCACGCCGCCCTAGCGGCGGGACAGCGCCTCGGCCCCGAAGAGATCGTGCCCCAGGTAGGTGTAGAAGATGCCCACGGTCGCGTGGCGTTGCGAGAAATCGCCCGCGTCCGGATAGTACTCGTCGCGCCGGTTGCCGAGATACTTGATCGAGACGCCGTGGCGGCCCTTCACGCGGAAGGTCAACGCGGCATCCACGCGCGCGATATTGTCGTGGCCCCCGCGCGCAGCGGAGGCGACGTGGCTCACGTAATACTCGCGCGCCGTCAAGTCGAGGGCGACCGACTCGCCGAAGATGAAGCGCAGCGCCGCGAGCGAGTAGGGCGCGAGCCCATAGTGATACGACGGGAGCTCGCTGCGGATCGCACCCGCGGCGGTGTAACCGGATCCCAGCAGGAAGGTGCCGAGGATCGCGACCTTGTCGCTCGCCCAGTACTGTCCCGTGGTTCCCAATGCGACCCCCGTCGCCGACACCTGGTAGGTCTGCGGTGCGATGTAGTCGTATGTGCCGTAGAGGCCGAGCACGCCGCGATAGCGCTCGCCCGCCGTGTACTCGTGGCCCTTCAGCAGTCCGCGCACCATGACGTTCTCGAAGCCATTGGCGCTCGAGAGCGTCGCCTGCAGGCTGAAGTAGTCGAAGGGGCGCTCGTAGTGATAGCCGGGGCGCCCTGGCAGCCCGTAGTCGATGAGGAAATCCGCGAGCGCCTCGTTCTTCTGGAGGTGGGCCGTCGAGATCCCCGAGGAGTTGCCGGCTTGCCCGCTGAAGCCCAGTTGCAGCCGCGTGAAGTAGACCGGGTCGTGGCTGGGATAGATGCCGCGGAAGCGATCGCCGAACGCGGCGCGATTGAAGCCCACCGGAGGCGAGATGACGGCCGCCGAAAGCTCGCGCCAGAAGGGCGGGATGTTGCCGTGCTCGAGCACGAGGTTCGACATGCGGAAGAGCGCCTCGCCGAAGAAGCTTCCGCCGATGCCGGTGGCGACCTGGTCGTTGCGCGAGGGCGGCGTCGCTTCGCCGGCGATCTCCCAGAAGGCGCTTCCCGCGAACGTGTAGCCGAGGCTTTCCCAGAATCCCAGTCCCGAGGCGCGAGCGAACCCGTGGTACATCGAGCCCTGGTAGGGATGCCCGAGCTGGTTCACGAGGAACGGGTCGCGGTCCACGACCCAGGTCGAGCGCAGGTTGCGCCGGATCGTGTGGATGTTGCTGTTGAAGTCGCAGCACTCGAGCTCGTGGCGGTCGAACTGGTTCACGAGAAAGTCGAAGCCGACGATTTCGGCGGCGGGAATGGCGTAGCTCTTCCCGGCGTTCGCGGGTTCGTCGTCGGCGAGGGCGCCGGTCGGCAGGAGGGCCAGCCCGGCGGCGGCGAGGAGGAAGCGCATCGCTTCCCAGACCGCCGAAGTGGGCTAAAGGTTCACGCGAGAGTATTCTTCCGATGCTGATTCCGGGGAGGGAAACGCCGAGTGAAGGACCCCGTCGTCCACGAGGCCCTGCGGCAGATTCGCGAAATCTTCTCGCAAGAGACCGGGAGCCCGCTCGCCCCGGGTGCCAGCACGCGCATCGAGAAGGTGCTCGCGAGCGCCGTGGGGCAGCTCGCCGGCGTGCGCGGCAAGGACCACGCGCTCACCCGCGAGGCCACGATCATGTTCGCGGACCTGCGCGGCTTCACGGCCATCACCGCGAACTATCCCGCCGTGATCGTGCTCGAGCTCCTGAACCGCTGCTTCGTGCGCATGAGCGAGATCATCTTTTCCCACCACGGCGCCATCGACAAGTTCATGGGCGACTCGATCCTCGTGGTGTTCGAGGCCGACGGCGCGGGAGCCCGGGAAAGCGTGCGCCGCGCCGTGGCCTGCGCCGTGGACATGCAGATCGCCATGGAGGAGCTCAACCAGCGCCACCGCGAGGAGGAATGGCCCGAGCTCTACTTCGGCATCGGGCTGAACACGGGGCGCGTGATGACGGCGCTCCTGGGCTCGGACCTCTACTCCGAGCACACGGTGATCGGCGACGAGGTGAACCTCACCTCGCGCATCGAATCGTTCAGCCTGCGCGGCCAGATCCTCGTGAGCGCCAGCACCTTCGCGCACTGCACGGAGTGGGTGAAGCCCGGCGACCCGATGGATGTCTTCGTGAAGGGCAAGAGTGCGACCATCGTGCTGCGCGAGATCCTGGGCATCCCGTCGCTCGGCAAGGAAGTGCCGCGCCAGGAGGTGCGCCGCAGCCCGCGCGTGCCGGTGATGCTGCCGCTTCGCTACCACGAGGTCGCCAAGGACGTGGTCCTGCCCGAGGCGCTCAGCGGGCGCGTGCTCGACATCGGCTACCACGGCGTGCTGGCCGAGCTGGAAAAGCCGCTGCCGCAATTCGAGGAGCTTTCGATGCACTTCGACGTGCCGCTCGTCGGAAAGCGCGTGACCGACCTCTACGGAAAGGTCGTGAAGCAGGTGCCGCACGCGGCCGCGCCGCGCGTGGGCATCGAGTTCTCCTCCATGAGCGCCGAGAACAAGGCGTGCATCCAGATGTTCGTGCAGCTGTTGATCCAGGGCGCCGAAGCCGACTAGCGGCGCGCTACCGCGGCCGGCCTGGCCACGTCGAGCGCGAAGCTCACGTACCCTCCGAGCGCCACGGCGATCACCAGGATCACGGCGGCGCGCCCGATGGCGCCCAGCGGATCGAAGTCCATCCACGCGCGCTCGCGCTCCGTGGGGTGCGGATCGTGGCCGCGGAATTCGTCGTTCATGTCGTCCTCCCGGATGTCTCGAGGGCCGCGAGCGTGAGGCGGCGCATGTGCGGCGGCTCGGAGTCCGCATGCGTGATCACGATGCACGCGCCCGCCAGGCTCACGACGATTGCGAGGACGACGGCCGCGATCGCGATGTAGTCTTTCGCTCCCGCCTTCACGGCCGTCGTCCTCGCGCTCGCCAGGGCGAATGCGCTCAACGCGCTTCGTCCGTCGAGGCCAGCACGCGGTAGTCGGCCGGCGCGCACTCGCTCGGCTGCGGGACCGCGGGCGACACGTCGCCGTCCGTGATCTGCATCTGGCGGTTGAGCCACGCCGACTGGCTGGCCTCGGCGCACGTGACCGGCGCGTAGCCCTGGTCGCTGGCGGCGTTGTAGGCGATCTCGTCGGCGGCCCGCGAAAGCTGCGGCATCGCGGTGAAGGCGGCGAGGACTGCGAAGGTGGCGAACGTCTTGTTCATGATTGTCTCCGGTGGATTGTGGTGGGGGTGCTGCTGGGACGCACTCTCGCCCGCGGGCCTGCATGGCGTCCTTTAGGCCGCCTAAAATGTTCTAAAACCCTTAAAGCGGTACCATCGACAGGCGCGTTCTCGCCCTTTTTCGCGCCAAAAGGAGGCTGGGTGGCGCAGTCGTACCGGTTTGGCCCGGTGGAGGTCCGTCCCGCCGAGCGGCAGCTCCTCGTCGAGGGACGCCCCGCCCATATCGGCGCTCGCGCATTCGACGTGCTGCTCGCGCTGATCGACCACCGCGACCGCGTGGTCGCCAAGGACGAGCTCTTCGATCTCGCATGGCCGGGCCTCGTGGTCGAGGAGAACAACCTGCACGTGCAGGTCTCGACGCTTCGCAAGGTGCTGGGCGCGCAGTCGGTCGCGACGATTCCGGGACGGGGCTTCCGCTTCGTGCCCGTGGTGGAGGTGATCGATGCGCCCTCCTGTCCCCTGCCGCCGCGCAACCACAACCTGCCCGCGCAGCTGAACAGCTTCATCGGCCGGGAACCCGAGCTCGCGAAACTGCGCGAGCTCATGTCCGCCTCGCGCCTGGTGACGCTCACCGGCACGGGAGGCACCGGCAAGACGCGCCTGTCGCTGCAGGCCGCCTACGAGATCGCCGCCGAATACCCCGACGGCATCTGGCTCGCGGAGCTGGCGCCCCTCGCCGACCCGCTTCGCGTTCCGCAAGCGCTCGCCTCCGTCCTCGGCGTGAAGGAAGACGCGGGCCGTCCCGTGGGCGAAGCGCTCGTGCGATACGTGCGCGACCGCAAGATGCTGCTCGTCTTCGACAACTGCGAGCACCTGCTGGACGCGTGCGCGCGGCTCGCCAAGGAGCTCCTCCAGGCCGCGCCCAACGTGCGCATCCTCGCCTCGAGCCGCGAGCCGTTGCACGTCGCGGGCGAGACGGTGTATCCGCTGCCGGCGCTCTCGCTTCCGCCGGAACGCGAGAGCGCGGCCGCGCTTGGGCGCTACGACTCGGTGCGCCTCTTCGTCGATCGCGCCACCGCGGTGCAGCCCGCGTTCAAGGTGAACGGGAATGCGTCGGCCGTGAGCGCCATCTGCCGGCGCCTGGACGGCATCCCGCTCGCCATCGAGCTTGCCGCGGCACGGGTGGGATCGCTTCCCGTGGACCAGATCGCCTCGCGCCTTTCGGACGCGCTCGCGGTGCTGAAGGGCGGCGACCGAACGACGCAATCGCGCCAGCAGACGTTGCGCGCCTCGATCGACTGGAGCTACGACCTCCTGGAGATTCCCGAGCGCGAGCTCTTCCGGCGGCTCGCGGTCTTCGCCGGCGGTTGGACCCTCGAGGCGGCCGAGGCGGTGTGCGTGGGCGGCGACGTGGCGCACGGCGAGGCGATCGACTACCTCACGCGCCTCACCGAGAAGTCCCTCGTGGACCTCGATGCCAGCGGCGACCGCTACCGGCTTCTCGACACCGTGCGCCAGTACGCGCAGGAGCTCCTCGCCGCCTCGGGCGAGGAAGACGGCGTGCGCGAGCGACACCTCGCCTACTACGGCGAGCTCGCGAGCAAGGCGCGGCAAGGGATCGCCGGCCCCGACCAGGGCTCGTGGATCTCGCGCATGGACGAGGAGCGCGAGAACATCCTGAGCGCCCATGCCTGGTGCGACCACGCCGCCCACGGCGCGAAGCTGGGGCTCCAGCTCGCGCGCGACACCAAGCTCTACTGGATCAACCGGGGGTTGCTGGGCCAGGGCCACCGCGTGGTCGCCGACGCGCTCGCGCGGCCCGGGGCCCATGCGCGCGACGAGCTTCGCTGCCGCGCGCTCTTCGACGCGGGCCAGCTCGCGTTCTTCATGGGGCGCTACGGCGAGGCACAGCGCTACCTCGAGGAAAGCCTCGTGGTCGCCCGCGCGCTTGCCAGCACGCAGCGCATCGCCGCGGCGCTCCAGCCGCTCGGCATGTCGTGCCTGGGCCAGGGCAACCTCGCCGCGGCGCGCACGCACCTCGAGGAAGCGCTCGAGCTCGCGCGCTCCCTGGGCAACAAGCGCGACCTCGCGGCGGCGATGAACGCCATGGGGGCGCTGCAGCGGGTGCAGGGCTCGCTCGACGACGCCCAGCGCCTCTACGAGGACTCGGTGGCGCTATTCGCGGAAGTGGGCGACCACGAAAGCCGCGCGATCGCGCTCCTCAACCTCGCGATGGTGGCCATCCAGCGCAACTCCCGGGACAGTGCCCGCGCGCTCCTCGCCGAGGCGATCGCCATCTCGGAATCGGTGGGGCTGCAGCGGGTGGGCCTTTGCGCGATCGAGGCGTGCGCCGGGTTCTCCGCGGCGTGCGGCGACTACACGCGCGCCGCGCGCTTCTACGGGGTGGCCGAGGCGCAGAACGGCAGCACGGGACTGCACCGCGACCCGGCGGACGAGGCTTTCCTCGCGCCGCTCATGGAAAAGGCGCGCGCCGAGCTTGCGGCGCGCTATCGCACGCTCGAGGATTCGGGGCGCGCGCTCGCGTACGGGGCGGCGATCGCCGAGGCCAGCGCCTGGCTCTCGGCGAAGGTCACCGCCTAGGCGTCGTTCACCACCGTCGGGTCCTTCGACGCGCAGGGCGCGCCGCCCTTCTTCACGATGACGACCGTGTAGTCGTAGCTGCGCTCGGTAGGCGTGCCCATGTTGTTGCGGTCGCGCCACTTGTACTCG
>DATBEA010000368.1:0-3199 GCA_036276215.1 Usitatibacter sp. | reverse complement strand
CACAGTCAACACGACATAATATCAATTATGCGACGTTTACGAGGGCTCCACGCGAGGCGCCCGCGCAGCGCCCGCCAGGATCTCGTCGATTCCCTCGGCGCTCGCCGGCTTCACCAGGTGCCGGTCGAAACCGGCCTCCCTGGCGCGCTGGCGATCGTCGTCGCGCCCCCATCCGGTAAGCGCAACCAAAAGGCACCGGTGCGTCGCGGGCGTGTCGCGAAGCCGCCGGGCAACCTCGTAGCCGTGCACGTTCGGCATGCCGATGTCGAGGAATGCGACGTCGGGCTGGAACGCGCGCGCCGCGGCGAGCGCCTGCGCGCCGTCGAAGGCCACGCGCACTTCGTGTCCGCGCTCCGTGAGCAGCGATGCGAGGCTCGCGGCCGCGTCGGCATTGTCGTCGGCCACGAGGATGCGCATGCGCGGCGGCTCCGCGACGTCCGCGGCCGGCACCGTTTCCCCGCCGGCGCCAGAACCGGCCAACGGTAGCCGCACCTCGAGCTCGGTTCCCATTCCGGGACCGCCGCTCGTCGCGGCGACCGTTCCGCCATGGAGGGCCACAAGGCGCCTGGCGAGCGTGAGGCCCACGCCCAGGCCCGCATGCGCGCGCTCGAGCGAGCGATCGAGCTGCACGAACATGTCGAAGATCGAGGTGAGCGAGTCCACGTCCAGGCCGATGCCCGTGTCGCTCACCCGCAGCACCGCCTCGTTCCCCTCGGTGATGAGCGACAGGCGAAGCTTCCCGCCCGGCTCGGTGTATTTGGCCGCGTTGTTAAGCAGGTTCGCAAACACCTGTGACAGGCGCGTGCGATCGCCCTGCACCATCAGCGGCTCGGGCGGAAGCGTCACCTCGAGCGTGTGCCGGCGCGACTCGACGAGCGGGCGCACGGTCTCGATCGCATCGTGGATCGCCGCCTGGAGCTCGAGGGGCTCCTTGCGAACGGCGAGCTTGCCCGTCGTGATGCGCGAGACGTCGAGGAGATCGTCCACGAGCCTCACCATCTGCGCGAGCTGGCGCTGCATCATCTGCCGCGCCTTTTCCGCGCTCGCGGGGTCCAGGTCCTTCACGCGCAGGATCTCGAGCGCGTTGCGCAGCGGCGCCAGCGGGTTGCGCAGCTCGTGCGCGAGGGTCGCGAGGAACTCGTCCTTGCGCTGGTCGGCATCGCGCAGCTCCTGCGCCCGGCGCCCCGACTCGGCCAGCATCGCGTTGAAGGAGTCCACCAGCTGGCCGATCTCGTCGTCGGTCGTTTTCCGGGCACGCAACGAATAGTCGCGCTGCGACATCACCTCGCGAGCCACGCGCGCTACCTCGAGGATCGGCATCGTGATCGCCGACTGAAGCCATCCCGAGAAAAAAGCGGTCACGGCGAGGCTCGCGATCATCACGAGGCCGATGATGGTGAGGTAGTCGAAGAGGCGCGTCCAAGGCTGGTAGTAGGCGAGGAGGTACATCGTGCCGATCGTCTCGCCCTCCTCCACCACGCTGTGGTAGATCGAGAGCTGGTCGCCCTGGATCGCATAGCCCTCGGGCCGCGGGCGTTGCGGGAAGCGCGCATCGACGCCGGGCTTGGTATAGGTGGCGAAGAGCTCGCCGCGGCGGGTATAGATCGCCCCCGCGAGCACGAAGGGTCGGACCTTCAGCACCGCGAGGTCCTGCGCCGCGGTCGAGCGGTCGTCGAAGGACAGCGCAGGCGCGCTCGAGCGCGCGAGGATCTCGGCGAGGCTCGTGAGGTCGCTGGTCCACTGGCGCTCGTAGGCGCGCAGGTCGTAGATCACGAGGCCCAGGGCGGAGAGCGCCAGCGCGGAGACCGTCGAGGCGAGCACCAGCAGGATCGCCTTGCCGCGCACCGAATGGCGGATGGCCTCGAACATCAGCCGGCCCCCTTCTGCACCACGCGCTTCGCCACGCTCAGCATGCGCGAGCTGATGCGATGCCCGCTCCTGTCCGCCGAATCGAGCGAGACCTCGAAGCCCAGGCGGCTGTCGAGCGGCACGAAGTTGATGACGCTTCCCATCTCCAGCCCGTGGTCGACCTCGGTCACCGCGAGCGTTCCCTGCGATTGCGCCGCGCGCAGGATCTGCGCAAGGCGGGGCGCGTCGCGCCCGGCAAAGAGCATGTTCAATCCGTGGGTGGAGTCGCTTTCGGTGAGCCGCTTCACGGCGACCGGGTGGCCGGCGACGCTGCGTCCCGCGACGATGCGCGTGAGCTCGGCCGCGATGTCGTCGGAGCCGATCACGCCGATCACGAGGGGCGCGGTGGGCGACTCGAAGTCGGACGCAGACCACTCCACGTAGCCCGCGAACCTGAAAAGGTACGCGGCCTTCACGGTGGCCTCCGGTGCTTCGGTGCGCTGCGCCGCGGCCGCTCCCGCGATCGCGAGAAGCATCAGCGCGAGAAGCGTCCTCACGGCTGCCACGTCACCCTGACCAGGTAGGCACGGTCGAACACCGCACGGATCCCCGCCGCCCCGAATTCCGCGTGGTCGCTGCCGGAGAGGTTCTGCGCGATGAGCGCGACCTCGAGGCCGGGACGCGCGCGCCAGCCGATGCGCGCATCGAGCGCCGTGTATTCCGGCACGTCGTAGTTGGGTATGCGCCCCACGTTGCGCACGGTGAGGTCCGCCTCCCACACGCGCCCGATATCCCAGCTCGAGCGCAGGAGCGCGGTGTGCCTCGGATCGTTGCTGATCTGGGTGACTCCGCCGAGGTCCACGTGGCCGGGCCGCACCGCGAAGCGCTCCGAAAGGGCAGTGAACCCTCCCGAAACGCGCCAGCGCGGCGACACCTGCCACGTGGCCCAGCTTTCGACTCCGTGGGCGGTGCCTTCCAGCCCGTTGGCGAAGATCACTCCCGTCCCGTCGGGCGTGAACTGCACGCTCCTCAGGTTGGGATAGCGGTGGTAGAAGGCCGTCGCCGAAAGCGAGAACTCGGGCGTGAGCTGCGCGCGGTAGCCCAGCTCGGCCACGTTCGCGACCTCGGACCCGAACGTGTCGTTGGTCTCGAGCACGCCCGAGAAGGCATCGCGGTCGATGCGCGAGGGCGCGCGCACCGCGCGGGAGAGCGCGGTCCAGAGAAAATGCCCCGGCGCCACGGTCCAGCCCAACCGCACGTTCGGAAGCCATTCCACCCCGGTATATGGATTGCGCTCGGCCTTGAGCCCCATCGTGAGCTCGACCTCGCGCGCGAGCTTCCATTCGTCCTG
>DATBEA010000367.1:0-2171 GCA_036276215.1 Usitatibacter sp. | reverse complement strand
CGCCGGCGCGATCGGCGGATCGCTGGGCGGCATGCAGGCGATGCAGTGGACGCTTTCGTATCCCGATCGCATCCGCCACGCGTTCGTGATCGCCGCCGCTTCGCGACTCTCGACGCAGAACATCGCGTTCAACGACGTGGCGCGCCAGGCGATCGTCTCCGACCCCGATTTCCACGGCGGCAACTTCTACGCATACAACAAGATTCCCGCGCGGGGGCTCAAGCTCGCGCGCATGCTGGGGCACATCACGTATCTCAGCGAAGACCTGCTGATGGAGAAGTTCGGGCGCGTGCTCAAGCGCGACGAGTACGGGTTCAACTACGACGTGGAGTTCGAGATCGAGTCGTACCTGCGCTACCAGGGCGACAAGTTCGCGCAGGTGTTCGACGCCAACACGTACCTGCTGATGACCAAGGCGCTCGACTACTTCGACCCGGCCAAGGAGGCGGGAGGCGACCTCGCCCGCTCGCTGCAGACGGCGCGCGCGGGCTTCCTGGTGGCCTCCTTCAAGAGCGACTGGCGCTTCCCGCCGGAGCGATCGCGCGAGATCGTGAGGGCGCTCACCGCCTCGAAAAAACGCGTGACCTACGCGGAGATCGACGCGCCCCACGGGCACGACGCGTTCCTGCTCGACGACCCGCGCTATCACCAGCTGATCGCGGCCTACGCGGACATGGTGGCCGCCGAGATCGGCGCGGGCGAAAGGCGCACGCCGCTCGCGGCGCCGCGCGGCGAGCTCGACGAGATGCGCGGCTACGGCGCGGCCGCGCGCGAGGGCGATTGATGGAACGCTACGACTACGAGCTCATCGCTTCCTGGATCCCCGAGCGCTCGCGGGTGCTCGACCTGGGCTGCGGCGATGGCGTGCTGCTGGCGGGGCTTTCGGCCACCCACGGCGCGTTCGGCTACGGCATCGAGATCGACGACGCCAACGTGCTCGCGAGCGTGAAGAACGGCGTGAACGTGCTGCAGGGCGACATCGAGGGCGGGCTCGCGAGCTTCGCCGACGCGAGCTTCGACTTCGTGATCCTCTCGCAGACGCTCCAGGCCATGCGCAACGCCGAGCGCGTGCTGAACGAGATGCTTCGCGTGGGCCGCGAGGGCATCGTGACCTTCCCCAACTTCGGCTACTGGCGCCATCGCATCGACATCCTGCAGGGCCACATGCCGGTTTCCAAGACGCTGCCCTACAGCTGGTACGACACGCCCAACATCCACCTGTGCACCGTGAAGGACTTCGAGAACCTCTGCGTGAAGGTGGGCGCCGAGATCCTCGACGAGCGCGTGATCCACGGGGGCCGCACCGTCACGGTCCTGCCCAACCTGCGCGGCAGCCTCGGCGTCTTCCGCTTCCGCCGGAAATAAAGGGGTCAGACCCCTTTTCCGGGGAAAAAGGGGACAGAACAACTTGAATCTGTCCCCTTTAATTTGAAAAAGGGCTCTGACCCCTTTTAACGCAAGCTGAGCGAGGCCTGCTTCCACGCGCTGTCCTGCCAGCGCTGGAAGGCGGGCAGAAGCTGGGGATCGGGTGCGGAGCCGATGGTGGCGAGCGTGTCGATGCGCACGAGCTCGTAGGTTCGCTTGTACTTGCCTTCGCCCGACGCCTCGCGCGCCACCAGGAGCTGCTTGCCGCCCGGGACCCAGCCCGCGAACTCGGCGTAGCCCACGCCGGGATTGGTCGCGGCGGGCGGGAGGGTCGCGACGGTCCAGCGCTTGCCCGACTTGCGGAAGACCCATAGCTCGCGCCAGGCCTCCGTGTGCTGCACGGCGAGCGTGAGCGCGTTGCCCTCGCGATTGAGCGTGGCGGAATCTTCCCACGCGATCCCATACGTGCAACGCTTCGCGAGCTCGTTGCCCGGCTCGTGCTTCGCGTCCACCAGCAGCACGCAGGTCTCGCCGGGTTGCCCTTTCGCCATGGCGAGGCGCGGACGCTCGGAGCCCTTCGGGGGGGGCACGGCGGGCTTCGCGGGAAGCGCCGCCCATCGCGAGGCGTTCACGCGCATCGCCGCGTCGGCATAGGTGCGCTGGTCTTCGTCGGTGAGCTCGTGCTTGTCCACGTGGGAGAGCTCCTGCAAGGCGCGGGCAGCCGCCGACTGCGCGGGCTCCCCGCGCCTCGCGCTGTGGAAAGCGAGGCTGTTCCAGACCGCGGCACGGCGCATGCGCACGCGGTT
>DATBEA010000366.1:0-4422 GCA_036276215.1 Usitatibacter sp. | reverse complement strand
ACATGGGCAAGGTGGACATCCTCGTGTGCAGCGCGGGGATCACCGGTCCCAACCTCGCCACCTGGGATTACCCGATCGAGGACTGGAAGCAGGTGCTCGACATCAACCTCACGGGCGTGTTCGTCTGCAACAAGGCGCTCGTGCCGCACATGCGCGAGAAGGACTACGGGCGCATCGTGAACATCGCCTCCATCGCGGGCAAGGAAGGAAACCCCAACGCGAGCGCCTACAGCGCCTCGAAGGCCGGCGTGATCTCGCTCACCAAGAGCCTGGGCAAGGAGCTCGCCAAGACCGGCATCCGTGTCAATTGCGTGACGCCCGCGGCGGTGAAGACCGGCATGTTCGCGCAGATGACGCAGGCTCACATCGACTTCATGCTCTCCAAGATTCCCATGGCCCGCTTCGGCGAAGTGGAAGAAATCGCCGCGCTCGTCGCCTGGTTGTGCACCGCGGAATGCTCCTTCTCCACGGGCGCCGTCTTCGACCTTTCCGGGGGCCGCGCGGTGTATTGAAACGCGCGGGAATCGGAGTAGAGTCGGGTTCATATCCCCGCACTTTCCGCAGCGCTTCCCCAGCCTTCATAGGAGTCGCCGATGAAGATATCCGTGTCGCTTACGGTGAACGGCAAGCCCGTCGCCGCCGAAGTCGAAGCGAGGACCCTCCTGGTCCAGTTCCTTCGCGAGAACCTCGAGCTCACCGGCACCCACGTGGGATGCGACACCGCCCAGTGCGGCGCGTGCACGATCCTCGTGGACGGCAAGGCGGTGAAGAGCTGCAACATGCTCGCGGTGCAGGCGCAGGGCGCCGACGTGACGACCATCGAAGGACTCGCGCCCAATGGGGACCTGCATCCGATGCAGGAAGCCTTCCGCCGCCACCACGGGCTGCAATGCGGTTTCTGCACGCCGGGCATGGTGCTCACGGCCGTGGGGCTCGCCGCGCAGAACGCCAATCCGAGCGAGGCGCAGATCCGCGAAGCCCTCGACGGGAATTTCTGCCGCTGCACGGGTTACCACAACATCGTGAAGGCCGTGAAATCCGGCATCGAAGAGATGGCCTGAGGAGATCGCCATGACAGATACCACCGTCCGCGAAAAATCCACGACGGCGAAATCCAACCCCGCCGCCAAGCCCACGGGCCCCATCGGCCAGCGCCTCGAGCGAAAGGAAGACCGCCGTTTCCTCACCGGCGCGGGGCAATACACCGACGACGTGAAGCTCGCCCACCAGAGCTACGCCTATTTCCTGCGCTCGCCCCATGCGCATGCGCGCATCAAGTCCATCGGCACGAAGGCCGCGGCGAGCTCTCCCGGCGTGCTGGGCGTCTTCACGGGCAACGACCTGCCCGCGACCGTGGGCGGGCTGCCCTGCGGCTGGCTCATCACCGGCACGGACGGCAAGCCCATGAAGGAGCCCAAGCATCCGCTGCTTGCCCAGGGCAAGGTGCGCCACGTGGGCGACCAGGTGGCGATGGTGGTGGCCGAGAGCCTCGAGCAGGCGCGCACCGCCGCGCAACGGATCGACGTGGACTATGAGCCGCTGCCCGCCGTGGTGGACGTGCGCGACGCGCTGAAGAAGGGCGCACCCGCCGTCCACGACGAAGTGCCCGACAATACCTGCTACGTGTGGGCACTCGGCGACAAGGGCGCGGTCGATGCGGCCTTCGCGAAGGCCGCGCATGTCACGACGCTCGACTTCGTGAACAACCGGCTCATCCCCAACGCGATCGAGCCGCGCGCATGCAACGCGGCCTACAACCGGGCCGACGAGTCGTACCTCCTCTACGTCTCCAACCAGAATCCGCACGTCGAGCGCCTGCTGATGACGGCCTTCGTGCTGGGCCTTCCCGAGCACAAGGTGCGCGTCATCTCCCCGGACGTGGGCGGCGGCTTCGGCTCGAAAATCTTCCTGTACGCCGAGGAGACGGTGTGCGTGTTGGCCTCGAAGCAGGTCGGCCGGCCCATCAAGTGGACGGCCGATCGCAGCGAATCCTTCGTTTCCGACGCCCACGGCCGCGACCACGTGACCAAGGCCGAGCTCGCCCTCGACAAGGACGGCAAGTTCCTCGCCATGCGCGTGCAGACCAGGGCCGCCATGGGCGCGTACCTTTCCACGTTCGCCTCGTGCGTCCCCACGATCCTCTACGCGACGCTGCTGGCAGGGCAATACACCACGCCCGCGATCCATTGCGAGGTGACGGCGGTGTTCACGAATACCGCGCCCGTGGACGCGTATCGCGGCGCCGGCCGTCCCGAAGCCACCTACGTGGTCGAGCGCCTGGTGGCCACGGCGGCCACCGAGATGAAGATCGCGCAGGACGAGATCCGCCGCCGCAACTTCATCCGCACCTTCCCGTACCAGACGCCCGTGGCGCTCCAGTACGACATCGGCGACTACGACGCCTGCCTCAACGGCGCCATGGAGCTCGCCGACGTGCCGGGCTTCCCGCAGCGCAAGACGGAAGCCGCGCGACGCAGGAAGCTGCGCGGACTGGGCTATGCCTCGTACATCGAGGCCTGCGGCCTGGCGCCCTCGAATGTCGCCGGAGCGCTGGGCGCACGCGCGGGCCTTTTCGAAGCGGGCGAGGTGCGCGTGCATCCCACCGGGAAGGTCACGGTCTTCACGGGCTCGCACAGCAACGGCCAGGGCCACGAGACCACGTTCTCGCAGGTGGTCGCGGACCGGCTGGGCATCGCGGTCGATGACGTGGACGTCGTCCACGGCGACACGGGGCGCATTCCCTTCGGGATGGGCACCTACGGATCGCGCTCGCTCTCGGTCGGGGGCACGGCAATCATGAAGGCCGTCGACAAGATCGTCGCCAAGGGCCGCAAGATCGCGGCGCACCTCATGGAGGCGAGCGATGCCGACGTGGAATTCGTGAACGGCAAGTTCACGGTGAAGGGAACGGACAAGAACGTGCCCTTCGCGCAGGTCGCCCTCACCGCCTACGTGCCGCACAACTATCCGCTCGACAAGCTCGAGCCCGGTTTGGACGAGACCGCGTTCTACGACCCGACCAACTTCACCTATCCCGCGGGCACCCACATCTGCGAGGTCGAGATCGACCCGGAGACGGGCGAAACGAAGATCGTGAACTTCACGGCCGTGGACGATTTCGGCAACATCGTGAACCCCATGATCGTGGAGGGGCAGGTGCATGGCGGCGTCGCGCAGGGCATCGGCCAGGCCCTTCTCGAGGGCTGCGTGTACGACCGCGAGTCCGGGCAGCTCCTCACCGGCTCGTACATGGACTACGCGATGCCGCGTGCGGCCGACCTTCCGAACTTCCAGGTGGACACGCGCGTCACGCCCTGCACGCACAACCCGCTCGGCGTGAAGGGTTGCGGCGAGGCGGGCGCGATCGGCGCCCCGGCCGCGGTCATCAACGCGGTCTGCGATGCCCTGGGAGTGAAGGACATCGAGATGCCGGCGACGACCGAGCGCGTGTGGCGTGCCATCCGCTCGAACGCGAACCGCGCCGCATAATCGGAGAAGACCATGAACGCATTCGGTTTCTACGAACCCACTTCCGTGCGCAAGGCCGTGGCCATCGCCGCCGACCACTCGGAGGGCAAGTACGTCGCGGGCGGGCAAACCCTCCTCGCCGCCATGAAGCTGGGCCTTGCCACGCCCAGCGACCTGGTCGACCTGGGCAAGATCCCCGAGCTCGCGGCCATCACCTACGACAAGGCGGCCGACGCGGTGGTCGTGGGCTCGATGGCGAAGCACGCGCAAGTGGCCGCCTCGAGCGAGATCGCCTCGCGCATCCCGGCGCTCGCCCACGTGGCGGGGCTCATCGGCGACGTGCAAGTGCGAAACCGCGGGACGCTCGGCGGCTCCATCGCCAACAACGATCCCGCGGCGGACTATCCGGCCGCGGTGCTCGGGCTGGGCGCAACGATCGTCACCGACCAGAGGAAGATCGCCGCCGACGAGTTCTTCAAGGGACTCTTCGAGACCGCGCTGAATCCCAACGAGCTCATCACCTCGGTGTCGTTCCCGGTGCCCAAGCGCGCGGCGTACATGAAGTTCCGCAATCCCGCGTCGCGCTTCGCCGTCGTGGGCGTTTTCGTGGCGCAGGCCGGCTCGGGAATCCGCGTGGCCGTCACCGGCGCTGGCTCGGCGGGCGTCTTCCGCGTGAAGGCGATGGAGGACGCGCTCGCGAAGAACTGGTCGCCCGACGCGGTGAAGTCCATCGCCGTGCCCGCCTCGGGGCTGCAAACCGACATCCACGCGAGCGCCGAATACCGGGCGCACCTGATCACCGTGCTCGCGCAGCGCGCCATCGCCGCGGCTTGAGCTCCATCGAGCAAATCGCCCAGCAGCTCGCGGGCGCGGGCTACATCGCCGACCGCCGTCTCGCGACGGCGGTTTTTCTTTCGCTGGAGCTGGGCCGGCCCCTTTTCCTCGAAGGCGAGG
>DATBEA010000365.1:0-7734 GCA_036276215.1 Usitatibacter sp. | reverse complement strand
GCTGGCGCCGTCCATCAGCCCCGGCAAGACCTGGGCCGGCGTCTATGGCGCGCTGGCGGCGGTGGTGGCCTACGGCGCGCTGCTGGCAGCCCTCACGCCGCGCAGCTCGCTGCCCGTCTCCGTGCTCTTCGAAGGCGGCATGGGCTGGGCCGCGGTCGCCTTCATGGTGGTGCTCGCGGTGCTCTCGGTCGTGGGCGACCTCTTCGAATCGTGGATGAAGCGCGGCGCGGGGCTCAAGGATTCGAGCGGGCTCCTGCCCGGCCACGGCGGCGTGATGGACCGCATCGACGCGCTCACCTCGACGCTTCCCCTTGCGGCCCTCGCCATCGCGATCCGGGCGGGCAGCTCGTGAAGCGCATCGCGATCCTCGGATCCACGGGGTCGGTGGGCGTGAGCACGCTCGACGTCGCCGCGCGGCATCCGGACCGCTTCAAGGTCGTCGCGCTCGCCGCGGGCAAGAACGACGCGCTCCTGGCCGAGCAGTGCCTCGCGCATTGCCCCGACCACGCCGTGCTCGCCGATCCCGATTCGGCCGAGCGCCTGCGCCGCGCGCTTGCCGCGCGCGGCTGCGCGACCGAAGTGCACTGCGGTGCCGAGGCGATGGAGCGAATCGTCGCTTCGCCCTCGGTGGACACGGTCATGGCGGCGATCGTGGGCGCCGCGGGCCTTCCCGCCACGCTCGCCGCGGCGCGCGCCGGCAAGCAGGTGCTCCTCGCCAACAAGGAGGCGCTCGTGATGTCGGGCGCGCTTTTCATGAAGGCCGTGGCCGAGGGCGGCGCGACGCTCCTTCCCATCGATAGCGAGCATTCCGCGATCTTCCAGTCGCTGCCGCGCGGTTTCGTGTGCGGGCGCGAGGGCGAGCTCGAGCGCGCCGGCGTGCGCCGCGTGCTGCTCACCGCCTCCGGCGGCCCGTTCCGCACGACGCCCGTGGAACGCCTTGCGCGGGTCACGCCCCAGCAGGCGGTCGCCCACCCGAACTGGGTGATGGGCCCCAAGATCTCCGTGGACTCGGCCACCATGATGAACAAGGGCCTCGAGGTGATCGAGGCCCACTGGCTTTTCGGCGCGGCGCTCGAGACGATCCAGATCGTCGTGCACCCGCAGAGCGTGATCCACTCGATGGTGGAATATGCCGACGGCTCGGTGATCGCGCAGCTGGGCGCCCCCGACATGCGCACGCCGATCGCCTGCGCGCTCGCGTACCCCGATCGAATCGAGTCGGGCGTGGCACCCCTCGACTTCACGACGCTGGGAAAGCTGGAATTCGAGCGCCTGGACGCGCTTCGCTTCCCATGCGTCTCGCTCGCGCGCGAGGCGATCCGCCTCGGCGGCACCGCACCCGCGGTGCTCAACGCCGCCAACGAGATCGGGGTGGAGTCCTTCCTCGACGGGCGCCTCGCCTTCACCGGGATCGCCGAGGTGATCGAGGCGGTCCTGGGCGAGATGGCCGTCGAGGAGCTGGTCTCCCTCGAGCAGGTGTACGCCGCCGACATCGAGGCGAGGGCGCTCGCGAGACGATTTGTTGCAAGAAGGGCGCCCGCGAGGGCCGAAGCCGCGGGATAATCCGCCATGACCGAGCTCGCCATCACCATCGTCGCTTTCCTCGTCACCGTCGGCGTCCTCGTCGTGGTGCACGAGCTCGGCCACTATTCGGCCGCGCGGCTGATGGACGTGAAGATCCTTCGCTTCAACATCGGCTTCGGCAAGCCGCTCCTCGTGCGCCGCCGCGGCCGCGACGCGACCGAATGGGTGATCGCCGCCATCCCGCTGGGCGGCTACGTGAAGATGCTCGACGAGCGCGAGGCCCCGGTGCCCGAGCGCGAGCGTGCGCGCGCCTTCAACAACAAGAGCGTCGCGGCGCGCATCTTCATCGTGCTCGCCGGACCCGCGGCCAATTTCGCCCTGGCGCTCGCGCTCTACTGGGTGCTCTTCGTGGCGGGCATCCCGGGCGACAAGCCGGTGCTCGGCGACCCGCCCGCCAACACGCCTGCCGCCATGGCGGGCATCGCCGAGGGCGACATCGTGGTGTCCGTGGCCGACGAGCCGGTCGCCACCTGGGGCGACGTGCGCTGGCAGCTCCTCAAGCAGGCGGTGAAGCGCGAGCCCACGGCGATCGAGCTCGAGACCCGCAAGGGTTCCCATGTCGACCGGCGCCTCGACCTCTCGGGCATCACGCGCGACGACCTGGACCACGACCTCTTCGCCAAGGTCGGCATCCGCCCATACCACCCGCCGTTCGCGCCGCGCCTGGGCCGCATCGTTGCCGACAGCGCCGCCGAGCGCGCCGGGCTCCTCGCCGGGGACCTGGTCACCGCGATCGACGCCCGCCCCGTCGCGACGTGGGAGGAATTCACGAGCGCCATCGCGAGCAGCCCCGACAGGGCGCTCGCCATCGACGTGCGGCGCGGCAGCCGTTCGATGCGCATCACGGCCACGCCGACGCTTCGCCCCAACGGGCGCGGGCAGCTGGGCGTCGAGCCCTCGCAGGAGGAGCTGAAGGCCGCCTACGCGCCCTATACGACCACGGTTCGCTACGGCCCCATCGACGCAGTGGGGCAAGCCGCGCGCAAGGTGTGGGACCTCTCGGCATTCAGCCTGAAGATGCTCGGGCGCATGGTGATGGGCGACGTGTCGTGGAAGAATCTTTCGGGGCCCATCACGATCGCCGACTACGCGGGACAGTCCGCCCGCCTGGGCTGGGTGAGCTCGCTCGGCTTCCTCGCCCTGGTGAGCGTGAGCCTCGGCGTGCTCAATCTCCTGCCCATTCCCCTGCTGGACGGGGGTCACCTGGTGTATTATTTCGCCGAAATCGTGAAGGGAACTCCCGTTTCGGAAAGAACGATGGAAATCGGACAGCGCTTCGGCCTGGCTCTCCTCCTGGGACTCACCTTCTTCGCCTTCTACAACGACATCAACCGCCTGTTCACGGGCTGAACCTTGAAGCTTCTCCGCGCGTCGCGAGCCGGCGCAATCGCCCTTGCGCGCCCGCTGCTGGCTGCGTGCTTCCTCGCCCTGGCGGCCCCGGCGGCGCTGGCGATCGAGCCATTCACGATCCGCGACATCAAGGTCGAAGGCGTGCAGCGCACGGAAGCGGGCACGGTGTTCAGCTACCTCCCGGTGAAGGTGGGCGAGAAGATCGACGACGAGAAGGCCGCGGCCGCCATCAAGGCGCTCTACGCGACCGGCTTCTACTCCGACGTGCGCCTCGAGACCGACGGCGACGTGCTCATCGTCTTCGTGCAGGAGCGCCCCGCGATCGCGCAGATCGACATCGAGGGCGCCAAGGAATTCACCAAGGAGGCGCTGAAGGACGGCCTGAAGCAGGCCGGCATCTCGGAGGCGCGCATCTACGACAAGTCGCTGCTCGACCGCGCCGAGAAGGAGCTGAAGCGCCAGTACACGAGCCGCGGCTACTACGGCGCGGTGGTGAAGACGACGGTCACGCCGCTCGAGAGGAACCGGGTGTCGCTGCGCTTCGACATCGACGAGGGCGCGGTCACCAAGATCGCCGACATCAACATCATCGGCGCGCACGACTTCTCCGAGAAGGAGCTGCTGCGCTCGATGAAGCTCACCACGCCGGGCTGGTTCACCTGGTTCACCAAGGACGACCAGTACTCGAAGCAGCAGCTCACGGCGGACCTGGAGAGCCTGCGCTCCTACTACCTGAACCGCGGCTACCTGGAGTTCAACATCGAGTCCACGCAGGTCTCGATCACGCCCGACCGCGAGCGCATCTTCATCACCATCGCGATCCACGAGGGGCCGGTGTATCGCGTGGGCACCATCAAGCTCGCGGGCGACCTCATCGCGCCCGAGCCCGAGCTCGCCGCGATGATCCTCGCCAAGCCCGGGGAGACCTTCTCGCGCGAGAAGGTCGTGGAATCGACCAAGCGCATCAGCGACCGCCTGGGCAACGACGGCTATTCGTTCGCCAACGTGAACCCGGTGCCGGACCTGGACCGCGAGAAGCGCGTCGCGAGCTTCACTTTCTTCGTGGATCCCGGCCGGCGCGTGTACGTGCGCCGCATCAACATCCAGGGCAACACGAAGACGCAGGACGAGGTGGTGCGGCGCGAGATGCGCCAGCTCGAGGGCTCGTGGTACTCGCTCGAGAAGATCGCCCGGTCCAAGGAGCGCCTGCAGCGCACCGGCTACTTCCAGGACGTGACCATCGAGACGCCCCAGGTGCCGGGCACGCAGGACCAGGTGGACGTGAACGTGACCGTGACCGAGCGCAACACCGGCTCGCTCAACTTCGGCGTGGGCTATTCCGCGGCCGAGAAGCTCACGCTGCAGGCCTCGATCTCCCAGGCGAACGTCCTGGGCACCGGCAACCAGGTCGCCATCCAGGTCAGCAGCGGCGCGATCGACAAGGTCTACTCGTTCACCTACGTGAACCCGTACTGGACCGTGGACGGCATCTCCCGCGGTTTCGACATCTTCCAGCGCGACGTGGACACCTCGACCCTTTCGGTGGCGGCGTACCACACGTATTCCAGCGGCGCGGGCGTGCGCTTCGGCATCCCGGTGAGCGAGCTCAACACCTTCAACGTGGGCTTCACGGCGGAGCACACGCGCCTCACGGTCGACGCGAGCGCCCCGCCGCGCTACCTGGACTTCATCCGCGAGTTCGGCGAGAAGACCAACACCTTCCGCACCAACATGTCCTTCTCGCGGGACACCCGCGACAGCATCACGTGGCCCACCCGCGGATGGCTGAACGAGGTCGGGCTCGAGATCGGGCTGCCCCCGGGCGACCTCACCTACTACCGCGCCACCTACCAGAGCCAGTTCTTCTGGACGCCCCAGCGCATCTCGTTCCTCACGTTCATGGCGAACGCGCAGTTCGGGTACGCCAACGGCTACAACGACAAGCCGCTGCCGTTCTTCAAGAACTTCTACGCGGGCGGCGTGGGCTCGGTGCGCGGCTTCGAGACGGCGAGCCTCGGGCCGCTCGACGCGAACGGCGACGTGCTGGGCGGCAACCGCCAGCTCATCGGGAACTTCGAGATGCTCTTCCCGATGCCGGGGTACAAGGAGAAGAACATCCGCATCGCGACCTTCGTCGACGCGGGCGACGTGTGGGGGCAGGACGAGCGCATCCGGGGGGTCGACGTGCGCGTTTCGGTCGGAGTCGCGGTAAGCTGGGACTCTCCGGTCGGGCCGCTGCGCTTTTCCTTCGGCGACCCCATCAAGAAGCGCCCGAACGACCGGGTCGAGCGCTTCCAGTTCCAGCTCGGCAAGGTCTTCTAGGGGCGGCGACATGAAGAAATGGATCCTCCTCCTCGCGCTCGGCAGCCTGGCCCTCGCGGCCCACGCGCAGGCGCCGCAGATCAAGATCGGCTTCGTGAACACCGAGCGGGTGTTCCGCGAGGCCGCTCCGGCGAAGCGCGCGCAGCAGAAGCTCGAGCGCGAGTTCGCGGCGCGCAACGCCGAGCTCGCGAAGATCGAGAAGCAGGGGCGCGACATGCAGACGGACCTCGAGCGCGACAACGTGACCATGACCGAGGCGGTGCGCCGCGACAAGGAGCGCCAGCTCGCCGACGTGAGCCGCAACTTCCAGCGGCTGCAGCGCGAGATCCGCGAGGACCTCAACCTGCGGCGCAACGAGGAGCTCGCGAGCGTCCAGGAGCGCGCCACGCGCGTAATCAACCAGATCGCCGAGCAGGAGAAGTTCGACCTGATCCTCCAGGAGGCGGTCTTCGCGAGCAGCCGCATCGACATCACCGAGAAGGTCATCAAGGCGTTGTCGGACAAGTGAGCCATGCCGCTCACGTTGAGGGAAATCGTCGCGAAGCTCGGGGGTGAGGCGATCGGGGAACCGGCGGCGCCGCTCACCGGCGTGGCGACCCTCGATTCCGCGGGCCCCGGCGAGATCGCCTTCCTCGCCAATCCCAAGTACCGCGGCAAGCTCGCCACCACGCGCGCGGGCGCCGTGATCGTGGGGCCGGGCGATCGCGATGCGGGCTCGATGCCGCGCATCGTGGCGGACAACCCTTACGCCTACTACGCCCGCACGGTCGCGCTCTTCCATCCCGAGCCCGCGGTGAAGCCCGGCATCCACCCCTTCGCCCAAATCGACGGCGGCGCGAATGTCGACGCGTACGCGCAGATCGACGCGTTTGCCGTGATCGGGCCCGGCTGCAGCGTGGCCAGGGGGGCGCGCATCGGCGCGCACTGCGTGCTGGGGCGCGACGTGACGGTGGGCGAGGGCACGACGCTGCACCCGCGAGTCACCCTCTACGACGGCTGCGTGATCGGGGCGCGCACGATCATCCACTCGGGCGTGGTGATCGGCGCCGACGGCTTCGGCATGGCGCGCGATGCCGGCCATTGGCTCAAGATCCCGCAGGTGGGCAAGGTGCGCATCGGCGACGACGTGGAGATCGGCGCCAATACCACGATCGACCGCGGTGCGCTGGACGACACCGTGATCGAGGACGGGGTGAAGCTCGACAACCAGATCCAGATCGCGCACAACTGCGTGATCGGCGCGAACACCGTGATCGCGGGCTGCACCGGCATCTCGGGCAGCACCACGGTCGGGCGCGACTGCATGATCGGCGGCGGCGTGGGCCTCGTGGGCCACATCTCGATCGCCGACAAGGTGACGATCTCGGGCTTCTCGCTCATCACGAAGTCGATCACGGAGCCCGGCACCTACACTTCGGGACTGCCCTTCATGCCGCACGCCGAATGGCTGCGCAATGCCGTGCACCTGCGGCGGCTGGACAAGCTGGCGCGCGCCGCGCGACGCGGCGGAGAGGAAGACGATGAGTGAGATGACGGTGGAGGAGATCAAGGAGTACCTGCCGCACCGCTACCCGTTCCTGCTGATCGACCGCGTGGTCTCCTTCGAGAAGGACAAGCGGATCGTCGCCATCAAGAACGTGACCGTGAACGAGCCGTTCTTCCCCGGCCACTTCCCGCACTTCCACGTGATGCCCGGCGTGCTCATCGTCGAGGCCATGGCGCAGGCCGCGGCGGTGCTCTCGTTGAAGAGCCTGGGCCATAAGAACGACGGCAAGTGGGTCTACTACTTCGTCGGCATCGACGGCGCGCGCTTCAAGAAGCCCGTCGTTCCCGGCGACCAGCTCGTGCTCGAGGTCGAGCAGGGCCGCGTGGGGCGCGGCATGGCCAAGTTCACCGCCGTCGCGAAGGTGGGCAACGCCGTGGCAGCCGAGGCGGAATTGCTCTGCGCGTTGAGGCAGTTGTGAGTGACGCGGGCCAAGGTCTTTGGGACGCAGATGATCGCAGATGGAGCGCAGATGAACGCGGATAGGGCCTGCAGAAAGTTCTCGGCCAGGCGTCCATCGTCGTGGTCGGTTACCGAAGACATCTGCGGAAATCTGCGCTCCATCTGCGTTCATCTGCGTTTTCAAGGCCTTTCGCATCCGTGAGCCACGTTCACCCCACGGCCATTGTCGACGCGCGAGCGAAGCTCGGTGCGAATGTCGCCGTAGGCCCTTACACAGTGATCGATGGCGAGGTCGAGGTGGGCGACGGCACCACGATCGGCGCGCACAACGTCATCACCGGCCATACGAAGATCGGCCGCGACAACCGCATCTTCCACTTCTGCTCCATCGGCGAGGCGAACCAGGACAAGAAGTACAAGGGCGAGCCCACGCGGGTGGAGATCGGCGATCGCAACACCATCCGCGAGTACTGCTCGATCAACCGGGGCACCGCGCAGGACGTGGGCGTGACGCGCATCGCCAACGACAACTG
>DATBEA010000364.1:0-7068 GCA_036276215.1 Usitatibacter sp. | reverse complement strand
AGCTTCATGTCGTCCTCGGGTGGATGCTCGCGGTACCACTCGATGAAGTGGTAGCTCTCGACACCCGCCTCGCGCACCGGCGCCCAGATCTCCACGGTCCACATGAACTGGCCCATGTGCTCGTAGATCCAGTCGAAGCCGCCCGTGATCACCTGCTTCGGGTGGTACTTGAAGTCGTGGAAGATCGAGATGTTGGGATAGCCCGTGAGCTCGGTGCTCTTCACGCCGAATTTCTTGTAGAGCCAGAGGTCCTCGGCGGGCATGTTCTCGTCGGGCTCGCTCGAGAAGGGCCTCAGGATCACGCCGCTGTGCGTGTGGAAGCTCACGCCTCCGCCGATGTTGGGGTGCTTCACGATGAAGTCGACGAGCGCGCGCACCTCGGGTTCCGACGTGGGATACGGCCCCGCGCCCAGCTGCTGGAATTCCTGGCGCCATCCCGAGGGGAAGTTGCGGTTCAGGTCCAGGCCCTGCCTGTCGCGGTTCACGCGGATCTCGACGCCGTCGTAGTTCACGAGCGTGCCCTCGGGGATCACGCGGTAGTACTCGCCGCCGTACTCGGCGGGATCGCGCGGCGTCATGAGGCGCGGGTCGGCCGGATGCTTCTTGTAGCCGCCGTTCGGGTCGGGGATGCGCATCGAGAGAATCCGCCCGTCGCCGTCCACGTCCTCGATGTTCAGCCCGTCCGCGGGCTCCTCGTCGAACGGGTAGGCGCGCGTCGAGGAGCGGATGTACTTCGGCTTGTCGGCGAGCGCCCATTCGGCGCCGTCCGGGTTGATGCGGGGGCAGATGTAGACGGCGCGCGTGTCCAGGAGCCGCGTGATCTCGGCGTCCTTGCCGTAGCCCTGCTCGAGCGTATGAAGGTAGTAGAGGCACGCGGTGGAGGCGGTGAGCTCCGCGGCGTGGATGTTGCCGTCGATCCACCAGGCGGGCTTGTCGCACGCCGGACCTGTCGCCGTGTTGGTCGCCGTGACCACCCAGATGTCGCGGCCCTCGTGGCTCTTGCCCAGGCTTTCCACCGAGAAGAGGTCGGGACGGCGCCCCGCGTGCTCCCGGAGGATCGCGGTGAGGTCGTCGTATCGGTAGAAACGGTCGAAGCGGACTTCCAAGGAATGTCTTCGTGCTTTTACGGGCGCAAGTTTACCGGATTGCCGGGAGCGCGCCTTGCGCTAGACTCGTGCGCATGGCGACCTACACATCCGACCCGAAGCAACTCGAGCGGTGGAACACGCGCTTCTCGGCCGAGGGATACCTCTTCGGGACCCGGCCCAACATCTTCCTCGCCTCGCAACGCGCGCGCCTCGAGCCCGGCAAGCGCGCGCTTTGCGTTGCCGACGGCGACGGCCGCAACAGCGTGTTCCTCGCGCGCCAGGGCCTGGAGGTGACCGCTTTCGATTTCTCGCCGATCGCGGTCGAGAAGGCGAAGCGCCTCGCCGCCGAATCGGGCGTGCGCGTGGACTACCGGCAATCCGACATCCTCGCGTGGGATTGGGAGCCGGGGCGCTTCGACGTGATCGCGGCGATCTTCTTCCAGTTCCTGGACGCGGCCCAACGCTCGAAGGTCTTCGCCGGCTTCGTGCGCTCGCTCGCGCCCGGCGGCCTCCTCCTGCTGCAGGGCTACCGGCCCGAGCAGATCGCCAACGCGACCGGAGGACCCAAGGACGAGGAGAACATGTATACCGAGGCGCTCCTGCGCGAGAGCTTTCGCGACCTGGAGATCCTGCATCTCGCCTCGCACGACGAGGTCCTCGACGAGGGAACGGCGCATTGCGGGATGTCCGCGCTCATCGACCTGGTCGCACGCAAGCCGAAGTAGCACCGCCGCTTCAGGCGAGCTGCAGCGCCGCGGCGAGCGCGAACACGATGAGCCAGAGGATGAGCGCGCGCCATAGCATGCCCCCCAGGCTGGCGAGCGCGTCCTCGCGCGCGGCTTCACCCGTGCCCAACGCCGGGCGCTCGACGACCGTGCCTCCCGCCGGAATCGCCTCGCCCAGGCGCACGCCCAGCGCTCCCGCGCCGCTCGCGAGCACGATGCCCTCCTCGGGCCGCAGCCACGTGGCCGCCTGCGAGCGCCAGCAGTAGAGCGCGTCCTCGAAATTCCCGACGACGGCGAAGAAGAAAGCGCTCACGCGCTGCGGGACCCAGTCCATCACCGCGAACGCTCGCGCGGCGAACCAGCCGAACTCGCGTCCTTCGCCTTCCACCAGGTGCGCCCAGCCTTGCGCCGCGCGAAGGGCCAGCGGATAGGCGACGAGGCCGATGGGCCCGGGCAGCACGAGGAACCAGAAGAGCGGGCCGAAGGTCCCCAGGTGCGCCTCGCGAAGCCCATGCTCGGCCGCGAGCCTGGCGATCGCGCCGGGATCATCGGTCTCCACGGGCTCGGCCTGCCACTGGGCGAGCAGGTTCGCGGCGGAGGACGGATTCTGCTCGCGCAGCGCCGCCTCGATGGCGGCGAGCGAGCGCGTGGTCTCCAGGAATCGGAGCGTGCCATAGAGCACGAGGATGTCGAGCAGCCACACCATCGCCGGGTGGATCGCGGCGGCGAGCAGCGTGAGCAGGATCACCGGCGCCAGCACCGCGCCCATGAGCGCGAGCCACGCGAGGATCCCGGAGTTGCGGTCGCCCGCATTCAGCCGCTTCGCCGCCGACAGGCACATGCGGCCGTAGAAGGCGCCCAGGGGCCCGCGGCCGCTCACCGGGTAGGTGTGCTGCGCGAGGAGGCAGAGAAGGATCGCGACGAGGCTCATGCAGGGCTTTCGCGATCGATTATAAAAAAATCGCCCCGCCGGTGTGAGCCGGCGGGGCAAACCGCTCTCGGAGGAGAAACGCCGGCCCGAAGGCCGACGCACAGTGCATTGCAGCAACCGTGCCAGCACGTTCGCCGATTTGCATTCAAGGGGTTAGCGAAGCGCGCGGCCCGCGTGCGCGGCAGCGAGCCGACCGTTTTGGTGCGGCCCGGCACCAACCTGATTCGCGAGTCAGCGCGGACGGCAGCCCCGGATCGGCGCGAAATACGCCTCGATGCGCGCGCACTCGGCCGCGATGTCCTCGCCCGGCTCGATGAGCGGGCCGAAGGTCACGCGCCGCCGTCCGAAGTCCAGCGCGGCCAGCAGCACCGGCACGCCCGCGGCGCGCGCGATGCGAAGGAACCCCAGCTTGAAGTGCGCCACGCGCCTGCGCGTCCCTTCGGGCGCGATGGCGAGCAAGCGCCGGTCCACCGTGCCGAAAGCGGCGACCGCCTGCTCCACGACGCCGTCCGGGTTGGAGCGGTTCACCTCGATCCCGCCCATCCAGCGCATCAACGGCGCGAAGGGGCCGCGGAAGAGCGTGTGCTTGGCGAGGAACGACAGGCGCAGGTCCAGGGCGAACATCGCGGCCATGCCCACCACGAAATCCCAGTTCGAGGTATGGGGCGCCACGGCGATCACGAGCCTGGGATGGTCGGGAATCTCGCCGTCGATGCGAAAGCGCATCGCGGCGAGCATCATGCGGCCCAAGGCGCGGCAGGCTACGTTGCCGCGGCGGGGCACGCGCGCTCCCACGGCGGCGGCCATGTTCACGCGAAGAGTTTCGCCGCGGCTTTCAGGTCGACGTTGCCGCCGGAGAGGATCACGCCCGCGCGCCGGTCGCGCAGGTTCACGCGCCCCGTCATGGCGGCGGCCGCGGCGAGCGCGCCCGTGGGCTCGACCACCAGCTTCATGCGCTCCCAGAGGAAGCGCATCGCCTCGACGATCTCGGCATCGCTCACGGTCACGACGTCGTGCACGTTCTCGAGGACGAGCGGGAAGGTGATCTCGCCCGGCGCCTGCGTGCGGGCTCCGTCGGCGATGGTGCGCGGGTCTTCCACGCGCTCGATGCGCCGCGAGCGGAACGAGCGCGCGACGTCGTCGCCCGCCTCGGGCTCGACGCCGATCACCTTCACGCCCGGGGAGAGCCGCGTCGCGGCGAGCGCCGAGCCCGACAGCAGCCCCGCGCCCCCGCAGGGCACGAGAAGGTATTCGAGCGCGCCCACGTCCTCGACGAGCTCCTTGGCCGCGGTCCCCTGGCCCGCGATCACGTGCGGATGGTCGAAGGGAGGGATCACGGCAGCACCCTTCTCCGAGGCCACGCGGGAGGCGACCTCCTCGCGGCTCTGGCCCGCCGCGCGATCGTAGAAGACCACCTCCGCGCCGTAGCCGCGGGTGGCCGCGACCTTCACCGCGGGCGCATCGGCGGGCATCACGATGGTGGCGGGAATGCCCAGGAGGCGCCCGGCGAGGGCCACGGCCTGGGCGTGATTGCCCGAGGAGAACGCCACGACGCCACGGGCGCGCTCCGTTTCATCCAGCTGCGAAAGGGCGTTGTACGCGCCGCGGAACTTGAACGCACCCATGCGCTGCAGGTTCTCGCACTTGAAGTACACCTCGCCGCCGGTGAGGCGGTCGAACTGCCCGGAGGTCGCGACGGGGGTGCGGTGCGCCACGCCTTCGAGGCGCTGCGCGGCGGCGGCGACGTCGTCGTAGGTGACGCGGGCGAAGCGCGGGCTGTCGTTCATGGCGCGCGGCGGCCTGCCGCGGTCACTCGAGATTGATCTTGCCGTCGAAGGTCACGTCGAGGTCGATGCCCTCGACCGTGAGGCGCATCTTCGCGGGGAGCGATTCGCTCCCCTTCAGCTTGCCGGCCTTCATGGCCCGCTCGACCGCGGCCTCGATCTCGCGCTGCGAGTGCACGCCGACCATCTTGAGGAAACTGCGGATGCTCATGTTGAAGGCATCGGGATTCATGGTGCTCCTCCTAGCCGGCGGTCGAGATCGAGACGAGCGCGTCCTTGAGCGTGTCCTCGGGCAGCGCGTTCACGCTTTCGGCGAGGATGTCGGCCTCGGTGGCCACTTTCTCGGGAAGGCTGCGGCCCTCCATCACCGCGACGAACTGCGCCGCGGCGCCGGCAACGCGCAGCAGGCGCGCGCGCTCGGCCATGAGGATCTCGATCTCCTTGCTCAGCATGAAGCTGCCGGTGTTCTGGGCGGTGGCGGTCATCGTCTTTGTTGGCTCCTTTGTGCCTTCCATTCTACGCGCTCGCCGCGCCCACCCCGGCTGCGAGGGGCAGGTTCACGAGCAGGTTCTGCGGCTTGACCTTGAGCGTCCTGTCGGGACGGCAGGCGAGCCCCAGGTACACGGGCTTTCCGCGCATCTCGGGCACCGCCACCGCCTCCTCGCGGAAGCGCAGCGAGAAGAGCAGCGCCAGGCGCGAGCGGGCGTCCTCGTCGAGCGCTTCCCCGCGATACAGCGTGTCGAGGATCGCGCTGGAATCCACGTCGAGGCCCACATGCCAGCGCCATCGCGCATCTTCCACGCGCGCGAGCGGCTCGATCGTGACGCCGACCCCCGCCATGCGGCCTATCCAGCGCTCGAGGACCCGCGCGAGCGCGTCCGCGCCCTCGCGCCCGGGCGTGATGTCGAGCGCGAAGCTGTAGAGCTCGTCGCGCATGAAGTAGACGGAGGCGTTCTCGGCATTGAGCACGTCCATCTTCACCGCGGGCATCTCGGTGCTCTGGCGGCGCAGGAGCCTGCCCACCGTTCCGAAGCCGCCGGTCTCGTGGAAATCCTCGAGGGTCGCCGCGTCGGCGGCGAGCACGCGCCCCTCCTCGGTGGCGAGCCGCTGGCGGCGAAAGAGCATCTCGCCCGCGCGGCAAAGCCAGGGGTCGGCCCCTTCTTCGAGCATCGCGCGCACGATCGCGTGGACCATCGCATCGACGAAGGCCGGCGCGAGATCCACGGTCTCGCGATTGAAGAGGTCGCGGTACGCGGCCTCCAGCGTGGGGAACGACACGACGCGGTCGCGAAAGCGCAGGAACTCGCGCCAGTTGTCGCGCGCGTCGGCGTCCTCCACCGCCCCGAGGGACTTCTCATCGACGCGTGCGAGGGGATCGGCCGAAAGGCGCGCATGCAGGAGCCGCTCGGCCGGATCCGATTCCTCGACCAGGGCGAGCTCCTCGCGGGCGACGAAGCGGGCCAGCCACGCCGGCGTGACTTCCAGGCCGCCCTCGCGCGGCTTCAGCTCGCGGTAACCGCTCGAGGCCCAGAAGTCCTGTGCCATTGCCTCGCGCCTAGGAGCCGATCGTCGCGACCTCGGGCAACGGGAAGCCGTTGAAATTGCTCGCGTACGCGGTGGTGTACGCGCCGGCGTTCTTGATGAAGATGAAGTCGCCGTCCTGCAGGTCGGCCGGGAAGAGCTCCTCGCGCATCACGACGTCCACCGAATCGCACGTCGGTCCGGCCACGTTCCACGCGACCGGCTCGCCGTCGCGGTCCGTATAGATGTTGTAGCGCAGGCCCTCGGTGGTCTCGATCACGCCGCCGAAGACGCCGGCGTCCCAGTACATCCAGCGCATGTTGTTGCGCGTGGCCGTGCCCACCACCCGGCAGATGAAGTAGCCGGCGTCGGAGACGAGGTAGCGCCCCGGCTCGGCGATCACCTGTATCTCGGGGCCGAAGTGGCGCAGCTCCTTGTTGATCAGCTCGGCGATGGTCTCGATCGACGGGATCGGCTTCACGTGGCGCACCGGATAGCCGCCGCCCAGGTTGAGGAGCCGCGGCCTCAGGCCCACCGCCCGCATGGAGGCGAAGACCTTGCGCGCCCGCTCCATCCCCACCCGCCAGTTCTCGGGATTCAGGCATTGGGAGCCCACGTGGAAGGTGATTCCGGCGAGGTCGGCCTTGCACTCGACGGCCACGTCGATCATCTCGGGCACGTCGCTCATGTGGGCGCCGAACTTGCCCGCGAGCGGCCAGTCGCTGCCGATGTTGGGCGCGTCGATGCGCAGGTACAGCTTCGCGTCAGGCTTGACGGCGGCGACCTTGCGGATCTCCTCGATGCTGTCCACGACGAACCACTCGACGCCCTTCGAGGACGCGTACTCGAGGTAGGCGCGCGACTTCATCGGGTTCGAGTAGAAGATCTCCGCCGGCGGCACGCCCAGGCCCATCAGGATGTCGAGCTCGGCGATCGAGGCGATCTCGAAGCCGGCGCCCTCCTGGATCAGGACCTTCAGCACCCGGGGGTCGGGGTTGGCCTTGACCGCGAAGTGCGGG
>DATBEA010000363.1:0-9127 GCA_036276215.1 Usitatibacter sp. | reverse complement strand
GGCCTTTTCGGGAACGTCCACCACACGATCGCGATGGCGATCGCCAGCACGACAAGAATCTCGAAGAATACCCAGCCCACGCGTCGCTCCGTCTTTTCCGAAGCTTCCATTATCGGCCATCGCGGCCTGCGCGGCGCTTGCCGCATTCCTCGCGGGATGCGCGGCCGAAGCGCCGCCGCGCGTGGAGCCCCTCGCGTGCCCGCCGGCGGAAAAGCCCGTGTGTCCTCCGCCCACCGCCGTGGCGCCTCCTACGCCGCCGCCACCGCCGCCCGTCGAGGCTCGCGGGCGCCTCAAGCCCGCGGCATGGGACGAGATCCCGGATTGGGGACGCGAGGCATTGCGGCCCTCGGTGGATGCGTTCCTCAAGAGCTGCACGGTGCTCGCGAAGCAGGCGGCGTGGAAAGGCGTTTGCGCCGGCGCCGAATCGCTGCCCGCCGACGTGCCCGAAGCCGACATCGCCGCTTTCTTCCAGCTCAACTTCGACGCGTGGTCCGTGGTGAACCCGGACGACTCCTCGACCGGGATGGTCACGGGATACTACGAGCCGCTCCTTCGCGGAAGCCGCACTCGCAGCGACCGCTTCCGCTACCCGATCTACGCGGTGCCGAAGGACCTCCTCACGATCGACCTCTCGTCGGTCTATCCGGATCTCAAGAACCGAAGGCTCCGCGGGCGCGTGGAAGGAAACCGCGTCGTGCCCTACCTCTCGCGCGGCGACATCGACCAGGCGCAAGCCGCGCCGCTCGCGGGAAGCGAGATCGTGTGGGTCGATGATGCGATCGACCTCTTCTTCCTGCACATCCAGGGATCCGGGCAGGTCGAGCTCGAGAATGGCGAGCGGCTACGCGTGGGTTACGCCGACCAGAACGGCTATCCGTTCCGCTCGCTCGGCCGCAAGCTCATCGACGCGGGCGAGATCGCGCCCGAGCGCGCTTCCATGCAGGGCATCAAGGACTGGGCGCGCCGCAACCCGAAGCGCGTGCAGGATTTCCTGAACGCGAACCCGAGCTACGTGTTCTTCCGCGTGTTGCCCAACGATCTTTCGGGCCCGCTAGGTGCGCTGGGCGTGCCGCTCACGGCGCAGCGCTCCATCGCGGTGGACCCGCGCGTGGTCCCGCTGGGCGTTCCCGTCTACCTCGCCACCACGTGGCCCAACACGAGCGACCCGCTCGAGAGGTTGATGATGGCGCAGGACACGGGAGGCGCGATCGCCGGGGGCGTGCGCGCGGATTTCTTCTGGGGTTTCGGCGACGACGCCGGCGCGCAGGCCGGCAAGATGCGCCAGTCCGGGCGCATGTGGGTCCTGCTGCCGAAGGGCTTTCCGCCCCTCGTGCCCTGACGGCCCGCGACTACTTCGCCGCGGCGGCGGAGGCGACCTTCACCTGCGCGAATTTCTTCTCGATCTCGGAAACGGGGATCGCGCCCGGGATGCGCTCGCCGTTCTCGAAGACGATCGTCGGCGTGCCGTGGATTCGCTTCGCCTGCCCGAGCGCCAGGATCTTGTCGACCGGGGTGGCGCAGGACGCGTCGCCGCTCACCGCGGTGTCGCGCACCATGTGGTCGATCCACGTCTTGCCGCGATCGGACGAGCACCAGATCGCCTTCGACTGCTCGACCGATTGCGGCGAGAGAATCGGGTAGAGCAGCACGTACACCGTGACGTCGGTCACCCCCTGCAGGTCGCGCTCGAGGCGCTTGCAGTAGCCGCAGTTCGGGTCCTCGAAGATGGCGATCTTGCGCGAGCCGTTGCCGCGCACGATCTTGATCGCCTGGTCGAAGGGGATGGAGTCCCACTTGATCGCGTTAACCTGGCGAAGGCGCGCGTCGGTGACGTTCTCCTTCGTCTTCAGGTCGATGAGCGAGCCCGCGACGATGAAATCGGCCTTGTCGTTGGTGTAGAAGATCTCGCCGTTCACGACCACCTCGTAGAGGCCGCCGTAGGGCGTCTTCTTCACCGTTTCCGCGAGGGGCGACTCGGGGATCTTCTTCTTGAGCTCCGCCTTGATGGCGTCGGTGTCGGCCTGCGCGTGGGCGCCCGCGGCGGCCAGGGCGAATCCCAGCGCAGCGACGAAAGCGGAAAGTCTCATGAAAGGATCCCTCGAAAGATGACGATCTTAGAGCGCGGAAGGGCCGGTAAAGGTTCCTCGCGCCCTACACCTGTAACCGCATTATCGCATCGCCCGGTCGGCGAGCGCGGCCTTGGCCCAGCCCTGGGAGTCCACGAGGCGCAGGCCCAGGTTGCGGAACACCCGCGCCCCCTGCCCGCCGCTCGCGAAGAGCCGGTCCAGCCCCTCGGTCACGAAGTGCATGCCGGTCACGTCCTCGCGCCTTGCGCGCGCATAGCGGCGCAGCACCCTCATGTCGCCGGGACGCTCGACGGCGCTGCGCGCGGCGATCGTCTCGGCGAGGACCGCGGCGTCGCGAAAACCCAGGTTCACGCCCTGGCCCGCGAGGGGATGGATCGCGTGCGCGGCGTCGCCCACCAACGCGACGCCGGGCGCCACGGGCTCGGGGACGTCGATGGATCGCAGGGGAATGCGCGCGACCGCGCTGGCGAGCTTCATGTCTCCCAGCACCGCGAATCCCGCGTCGCGCACGCGGCGTTCGAAATCGGCCGCGGCCTCGTCGGCGAAAGCGCGAGCGCGATCCTCCGGCGCGGACCACACGATGGAGATGCGCTTCCCCGGCAAGGGAAGCCATGCGAGCACGCCGTCGTCGCGGAACCATTGGCGCGCCACCGACCCGTGCTCGCGCTCCGTGTCGAAATGCGCCACCACGGCGGCCTCCGGATACGGCCTTTCCTCGAAAGCGATGCCGGTGTCGCGCCGTGCCTGCGAGTCCGGCCCGTCGGCGCCCACGAGGAGCTCGCCCTCGACTTGCTCGCCGCTTTCCAGCCGTACCCACGCGCGTGCCGCGGCCGCGCCATAGGCGGACGCCCGCGACGCATGCACGGCGATCTCCTGCGACTCGAGTTGCTCGCGCAACGCGAAGGCGAGCCGCCCGGCCTCGACGATCCACGCGAGGGCTGCCCCGGGCCGCGAGGAGAACGCGAGGGTGGCTCCCGCGTCGCCGAAGATCTCCATGCGCTTCACGCTCGCGACGCGCGAGGTCTCGAGCCGCTCCCATGCGCCCAGGTCGCGCAGGAACTCCCTCGTGCCGGGGCTGATCGCCAGCACGCGCAGGTCCAGCGCATCGGTGGGCGCGGCGGCGAGGGCGGGCTCGACGACGTGGACCTCGACGCCGCGCAGCGCGCACGCCACGGCGAGCCCGACCGGGCCGCCGCCCGCGACGATCGCGCGCGGCTCGCTCATGGCGCGGCTCCGTGGATCATTCGGCGAGCGAGAGCGCGGCGCGCCGGGGGCAAAAGATCCAGCACGGTGAGCGCGAGACCGCGTCCCCACGCGGGCACGAGGCTCTCCTGCGAGAAAGACGATGCGAGGAAATCGGTGAATGCGATGCCGCGGGAAGCGTCCTTGCTCCGCGAGCTCGCATAGGCCTGGAGCATTCCCGCCGAGCCGATAGTGCCGGGCGAAGCGCCCTGCACGAGGTCCGCGAGGGTCGCCGCATCGCGAAGGCCCAGGTTCAGTCCCTGCCCCGCGATCGGGTGCAGGGCCTGGGCCGCGTTTCCGACGATGGCGGTGCGAAGCGCGATGGGCACGTTCACGGCGCGAAGGCGAAGCGGGAAGCGCCCGCGGCCCTCGATCGCCGTGAAGCGCCCGGCGCGGTCGCCGAAATGCGATTGGAGCTGCGCGAGGAATGCGGCGTCGTCCATCGCGACGAGGCGCTCGGCCTCGCGCGGTGTCGCCGTATACACGAGCGCGTAGCGATCCTCGATGGGCAGCAGCGCCACCGGGCCCTGGGGCGTGAAGCGCTCATAGGCGCGGCCCTCGTTCGGCCGGTCGGCGGAAACCCGCGCCACGACGGCATGCTGGCCGTAGTCCTTCTCGCGAAAAGAGATGCCCGGGATGCGCGATGCATTGGCGCCGCCGTCGGCAAGCACCAGCAGGCGCGCCCGCGCCTCGCGCCCGGAGGCGAAACGCAGCGACGCGCCTTCGGCGTCGAGTGCCACTTCCTCGCACGACTCCCCGTAGCGAATCGGGATCGAAAGGCGCCCGAGGCCTTCGGCGAGCGCACCCACCAGCGCGGCGAAGCCTACGGTATAGCCCAGCGCCGGCAGGCGCTGATCGGATGCCGCGAGCACGGTGCGCCCGGGCGCGCCCTTCTGCGACACATGGATCGTGATGATCGGCGTGGTGCCCGCGGCGGGCCAGCCGCCCGCGGCTTCGATCAGCTCACGCGAAGCGTGGGAGAGCGCGAGGGTGCGTGCATCGAGGGCGGGACCCGTTCTCGCCTCGAAAACCTCGACGCGGCGGCCCTCGCGCGCGCAAAGCGCCGCCGCCACCGCGCCGACGGGCCCGGCGCCGACGATGGCAATGTCGAGGGGGTCAGGCCCCATTCAGGCGCGCGCCGCTATCGCCAGCCACGGACGGTTCACGAAATGGGGTCTGACCCCTAGGCGCCAACGGTACTTTCGACGTCCTTCACCGTCTTCGGGCACTCCGCGGTGAGCACCTCACGGCCCTTCGCGGTGACGAGCACGTCGTCCTCGATGCGAACGCCGATGTTCCAGAACGCCTTGGGCACGTTGGGCGCGGGGCGGATGTAGAGGCCCGGCTCGACCGTGAGCACCATTCCGGCCTTCAACTTGCGCCACTTGCCCTTCTGCATGTAGTCGCCGGCGTCGTGCACGTCCAGGCCCAGCCAGTGGCCGGTGCGGTGCATGTAGAACTGCTTGTACGAGTTGTCCTCGAGCACCGCGTCCACGCTGCCCTTGCAGAGCTTGAAGTCGATGAGGCCCTGCACCAGCACCCGCGTGGCCGCGTCGTGGTAGTCGATGAAGTCGGCGTTGGGCTTCACCGCCTTGATGGCGGCCTCCTGGGAGGCGAGCACCAGCTCGTAGACGTCGCGTTGCGCGGCGGAAAAGCGCCCCGCGATCGGGAACGTGCGCGTGATGTCGGAGGCGTAGCTGTCGAGCTCGCAGCCCGCGTCGATCAGCATGAGCTCGCCCTTGCGCAGCTCCGCGCTGTTCTCGCGGTAGTGCAGCACGCAGGCGTTGGCGCCCGCGGCCACGATCGAGCCGTACGCGGCCGAGCGGGCGCCGTTGCGGCAGAACTCGTGGATCAGCTCCGCTTCCACCTGGTACTCGCGCATGCCCGGCTGCGCGAAGCGCATCGCGCGGGCGTGGGCGGCGCTGGAGATCTGCGCGGCACGGCGCATCACCGCGATCTCGTGCTCGTCCTTGATGAGCCGCATGTCGTTCACGGGCGCGCGCACGTCGCGAATCTGGTCGGGCGCGGTCACGCCGGTGCGCACGCGGGCGCGCACGGCGTTGAGCCACCCGGCCACTCGCTGGTCCCAGCCGGCGTCCGCGCCCACCGGGGTGTGGAGCACCTCCTGGTTGGCGAGGATGTCGGGCATGCGCGCATCGAGCTCGCCGTAGGGATGGGCCTCGTCGAAGCCGAACTGCTCGGCCGCCATCTCGGGCCCGAAGCGGAAGCCGTCCCAGATCTCGCGCTCGAGGTTCTTCTCGCGGCAGAAGAGGATCGCGCGGGGCTTCTCGCCCAGCACCATCACGAGGACGGCCTCGGGCTCCTTGAAGCCGGTGAGGTAGTAGAAGCCGCTATCCCACCGGTAGTCGTAGTGGGAATCGGCGTTGCGCGAGCGCTCGGGCGCGGTCGGCAGGACGACCACGCCGTTCTCGAGGCCCTGCGCCAGCCGCTGGCGGCGCTTCTTGAAGACCTTCGCCTGCTGGGGGTTTTCGAGTTTCATGCCGTGATTTTACCCTTCACCGCGGGCGCATGTTGGCGCATGAGGGCGGCCAGCTCGCGCTCCCCGGAAGCCTCCAGCCTCTCGATCACGCGCGGCGCCTCGTCGGGACGGTTCTGCGAAAGCTTGAACTTCCCCTCGAGGCGCTCGACCTCGATCTCGAAGCCCACGATCATGCCCAGCATCGACGAGACGAACGCCGCGGGCTGCTCGGAGAGCTTCCACGGCGGCTTGTTTCCCGCCTCGTAGTGCGCCGAAAGCTCGGTGATGATCTCGTGCAGCTCGGCCTCGTCGGTGAGGCGTGCCTTGCCATGCGCGTGGACCACCGCGTAATTCCACGTGGGCACGGAGGGATGGTTCGCGTACCACGTGGGCGAGACGTAGGCGTGGGGCCCGTGGAAGATCGCCGTCACGTCGCGCGCGCCTTCCATCGTTTCCCACTGGCCGTTGGCGCGCGCCACGTGCCCGCGCATGACCACCTTGTCGCCATCGGTGTCCACCAGCAGCGGGACGTGGCTCGCGTGCAGCCCCGCCTCGCCGCTCGACACGAGCGTGGCGAATGCGTGCGAGCGCATGAAATCCACGAGCGCCGCGCGGTCCTCGACGCGGAAGAGCGGTGGAACGTAGAGCGTCATCTCGAAATCCTCCGGTTCAATGCGTCCAGCTGGGCGGGCGTGCCCACGTTGTCCCACGGGCCGCGGTAATGCTCGCCGCTCACGCGGCGCTCGTCGGCGAAGCGATAGGCCCAGGGAAAGAGCTTCATCCAGGTTCCGGCGGGGATGCCGTCGAAGAGCGATGGATGGTAGATGCCGATGTTCGCGTAGGTGAGCCGCGGGCCGCCGCGCACGATGCGCCCGTCCACGAGCCCCATGTCGTCGCCGCCCGGATGCCAGGCAGGATTGTCCACCAAAACCCAATGCGCGCAATGGGTGACGGGGTCGCATGCGATCGATTCGAGCGGCGCACGCAGCGAGGCGTAGTCGAAGTCCGTGTGGATGTCGCCCGACACGACGACGAAAGGCTCGCGCGCGAGCATCGGCAGCGCCTTCACGATGCCGCCCGCGACCTCGAGCGCCGGCGACTCGGGCGAGTAGCGGATGCGCGCGCCGAAGCGGCTTCCGTCGCCCAGCGCCGCCTCGATGAGCGCGCCCAGGTGCGCATGGTTCACGACGAGCTCCGTGAAGCCCGCGCGCACGAGCTTCTCCACCTGCCACTCGATGAGCGGCCGCCCTCCCGCGGGCACGAGCGGCTTGGGAATCGTGTCGGTGAGCGGGCGCAGGCGCTCGCCGCGCCCGGCGGCGAGGATGATGGCCGCGGCCATCAGAACGAGTAGCGCACTTCGACGGCGCGTCCCTCGATCTCGTCGAGGAGCCGCCCCAGCGGCGCCAGCTCGTCGTAGCGCGACACGGCATGCCGCACGTACCCGATGAATCGCGGCGTGTCCTCGAGATAGCCGCTCTTGCCGTCGCGGTAGTGAAGGCGCGCGAAGATGCCCAGCACCTTGAGGTGGCGCTGAAGGGCCATCCATTCCACGTCGCGCCAGAAATCCGCGAAGTCACGCGGGACGGGAATGCCCGCACGCCTTGCTTTCTCCCAATAGCGGATCGTGCCGTCGAGCACGATGCCCTCATCCCAGCTCACGAAGGCGTCGCGAAAGAGGCAGGCCACGTCATAGCTCACGGGCCCGTGCACGGCGTCCTGGAAATCGAGGATGCCGGGATTGGGATCGCACACCATGAGGTTTCGCGGCATGAAGTCGCGGTGCACGAAGACGCGCGACTCGGCGAGGTTGCGCGCGAGCACCGCGGCGAACACGCGGTCCAGCGCCTCGCGCTGCGACGCCGTGAGCCTCACGCCCTTGTAGCGCTCCACGTACCACTCGGGAAAGAGCGCCAGCTCGCGGGAGAGGAGCGCCTCGTCGTACTCGGGCAGCTCCCCGGGCCGGCTCGCCGCCTGCCAGAGCACCAGCGCGTTGGTCGCGTCGCCGAAAAGGTGGCTCGCGTTGCCGGGATTCAGCGCCGAGAGGTAGGGCGTGGTGCCCAGGTCGGTCACGAGGAGGAAGCCCTGCTCCAGGTCCTGCGCCAGCACCTCTGGGGCGTTCAGCCCGGCGTCGCGAAGCAGGCGCGCCACGTGCACGAAGGCGCGCGAATTCTCGCGCTGCGGGGGCGCATCCATCGCGATGAAGGTGCGGCCGTCGCCGGGGAACACCCGGAAGTAGCGGCGGAAGCTCGCGTCCGTGGAGGCTCGCTCGACGCGAAGATTCGCGTCCCCGAGCGCCACGGCGAGCCAGGTGCGCAGCGCGCGAAAACGGTCGTCCATGGGTGGTATCCTTCGCCCATTCATTCTAGCATCCGCCTTACTCGCGCCTTGAGGCAAAGAAGCACCCGGACGCTCGCGGTCGCGGCGGCGCTTGCGTTGCTCGCCGCCCATGCCGAAGACGGCGACGAAGTGCGCCTGCGCATCGAGAAGCAGCTGCACATGGCGCCGATCCGCCCCGAGCGCGACGGCGCGAAGTTTCTCGAAGCCGACCGCATCGAGGGCCGCGAGAAGAAGAACCTCGTGGCCACGGGGAACGTGACGCTGCGCCAGCGCGGGGCCACCATCCGCGCCGACCGCCTCGACTACTACGACGACGACCAGCTCGCCATCGCCACCGGCGGCGTGAAGCTCGACCGCGACGGCGACACCGCCACGGGCCCGCGCCTGGAGTACCGCCTGGACGAGGGCACCGGCGAGATGGACACGCCGCTCTTCGAGTTCCCGAAGAGGCCCGAGCGCAAGAGCGCCTCGCGCGGCCAGGCCGAGCGCGCCGTGCTCGAGCCCGAGCGCAAGAGCCGGCTCTTCAACGCCGAGTACACCTCGTGCCCCGCGCCGCGCGACGACTGGTTCCTGCGCGTGAACGAGCTGCTCATCGACAGCGCGCGCAACGCCGGCACCGCGTCGCACGCCACCGTGTACTTCCTCGGCGTGCCGATCCTCTACGCGCCCTTCATGACCTTCCCGCTCGACAACAAGCGCAAGAGCGGATTCCTTGCGCCGACCTTCGGCACGTCGGGCCAGAGCGGCTTCGAGGCGTCGCTTCCGTACTACTGGAACATCGCCGAGAACATGGACGCCACGTTCACGCCGAAGATCTTCACCAAGCGCGGCGAGCAGCTGGGCGCGGAATTCCGCTACCTGGAGCCCAAGTTCGCCGGCCAGGTGGACGCCGAGTACCTCCCCAACGACAAGATCGCCGAGCGCGACCGCTACTTCCTCGGCTGGCACCACGTGCAGCAGCTCTGGCCGGGCTGGACCGCGT